>JAFUCL010000126.1 GCA_017459725.1 Solobacterium sp.
CATAAACACTGAACAATTCACTTTTGAAAGAACTCTGTGTCCAAGGTTGTTTTCAATGCGCCTTGGCCGCATTTTTTATATCTCAGACTTATCTGCCTGCAGATATCCGCTTAATTTACCGTGGGTTTTCGAGCTTACTCTGGTTTGTTCAGCTTTGGGGGTACATATCATTCTGCCGTTTTTTCTTTATACTGTTCATACAGGAGACTGAATACTATGCAGGAAAGTGAAAGCCTATACCTTGAAACGCTCTGGGATGACACACCCTACTCGGAAGAAAACTACACCGGAGCACCCCTTACTGAGAAAATGATCCGTGATGCCGAGGAAAAACTCGGTTACAGACTTCCCGCAGCATATCTCGATGTACTGCGTTCCCGGAACAGCGGCATTCTGGACAAATGCGTGTTTACCGATGAGGACGGGCGTGACTTCTATGCCGAAGGTCTGTACGGCATTGATCCGCAGAAGACGTATTCGCTGATGAATCCGGCGTTTGACACAGCATTCTGGGTGGAGGAATGGCAGTATCCGGCCGGTCTCGGTCTGGTGATTGCGGATACACCTTCAGCAGGACATGATATGTTCTTCCTGGATTACCGTGACTGCGGTCCGCAGGGTGAACCGGCTGTTGTTCACGTCGACAATGAGCTCGGCAATGTCATCACAACGATTGCGCCTGACTTCGGATCGTTTATCCGCGGTCTGCATGAAGAACCTGTGGTGGAATATACACCGCCGGCTGCTCCGGTGAAGAAAGAGAACCCTTTTCCGCTTCCCCTTCTGCTGATCATTATCGCTGCAGTATTATTGTCGGTAATTTTCTTTATACTGTAACGTTACAGTATGATACCATTTTAGCAAGGAGTGGTTTTCGAATATGAGAGAATATGATATCAGTGATGTTGAATTTCTGCAGCTTCAGCAAACCCCGGAAATGGTGAACGGACTTCCTCTGATCATTAAGAAGTCACCGACCGAACCAAGACCCGGATGCATCGATCACCATGAACAGGCAGCTCTGTCTCTGCACTGGGTTTCCCACGAAGACACCGAAGAAGAAAAAGAACAGACACCGGCCGAAGCGCTTGAAGCAATGCGTGACCGTATGGGTTACCCGAACCACAATATCTGCGCAGCCGAAATCCATACCAAGTTTGAGACCATTTACAACGGTGAGAATGAAATCGGTCTGTGGCGTTATTACAGACGTGATACAAAGAATGACACCAAGCGTCCTGCGCTGCTGTTCATTCACGGCGGCGGCTGGATCGGCGGCACACCGTATACAGTAGAAAATCCCTGCCGGTATATCGCTGAAGTCAGCGGCGGTGTTGTCTTCAACGTTGACTATTCACTGGCTCCGGAAAAGAAGTATCCCAACGGTGTCAACGACTGCTGGACAGCTCTGAAGC
The DNA here is from genome assembly GCA_017459725.1 of Solobacterium sp. GTDB lineage: Bacteria > Bacillota_I > Bacilli_A > Erysipelotrichales > Erysipelotrichaceae > Bulleidia. The sequence continues at coordinate 1,416 of JAFUCL010000126.1, forward strand.
ACATCTATGATCATGCGGAGGAATACGGCATTGATCCGAAGAAGATCGCGGTCAGCGGTGACTCTGCCGGCGGCAATATCACCTGTGTGCTTGCCAGAATGGACCATGACAAGGGAACACATATGATTGCCCTGCACGCTCCGATGTACGCTGTAGTTCTCTTCCAGGGAAGCTCCTGCCCGGATTATCACTTCTCCATCAAGGACTATGAATTCGATCCTTCACAGAAAGCATTCCTGGATCCGGCCGTGGTTCTTGCCCGTCCGCAGGATGAAGACCATGATGATGAGATCATGCTGGCAGATATGTACTTTGATGAACCTGAAAAGCAGTGCCTTGAAGTAACCGCTTCTCCGCTGCTGGCCAAGGATTTCAAAGGTATGCCGAAGTGCCTGTCATTCTGCTGTGAATATGACGGTCTGCGCGTTCAGAATGAACTCTATGCAAAGAAACTTCATGAAGCAGACGTTGAAGTGAAGGCAATCCGCTACCGCGGTGTAGAGCACGCTGTCATTGACCGTCTCGGCTTTGTTCCGCAGGCGGAAGATATCTGTCTTGAAATCGCACATGCGATGAAGGAACTCTGATTCTGATTGGGAAGATGCTCCGGCATCTTCTTTTATTATGCAAAAAGGGACCCGTTTCCGGGTCCTCGGTTTGCCTGTTCAGCCTTCCAGTGCTCTGCACTGTTCGAGCAGTTTGATGATCGGCAGGTGCTGCGGGCAGGCACTTTCACACTGACCGCACTGTACACAGTCGGATGCTTTTCCTTTGCCGACCGTGACAATCGTATATTCTCTCTTGGTACGGAATTCCGGGCTTCCCTTCTTGCGGTTTTCAACCGTGAAGATATCCGGAATCGGAATGTTCATCGGACAGCCCTTGGTGCAGTAACGGCAGCCGGTGCACGGAATGGACTGATCTTCATTGAGGGCTTTCTGTGCTTTGCGGATGACTTCATTTTCATGTTCATCCAAAGGTTTGAACTCCTTCATAAAGCTGAGGTTGTCTTCCATCTGCGCAATGTTGGACATACCGCTGAGCACCATCATGATGTTCTCCTGGCTGGCCACAAAGCGCAGTGCCCATGATGCATAGGAACCGTTGTTCTCGGCATCCAGGATTTCTTTGACGGTGTCGATCGGATCGGCCAGAATACCGCCCTTGACCGGCTCCATGACTACAACAGGTTTGCCGTGGGCTTTGCAGATCTCGAGGTTGCGCTTGGAATTGACACCCGGATTCTCCCAGTCTGCGTAATTGATCTGCAGCTGTACGAATTCGACATCGGGATGCTTCTCCAGCAGTTCCTCCAGCAGATCCGGATTGGCATGGAATGAGAAGCCGTAATGCTTGATCAGGCCCTTCTCCTTAAGTTCCTTGACATAGTCCCAGAGATGCAGTTCATCATACTTGCTGTAGTTGGTTCTCTGCAGGGCATGCAGCAGATAGAAATCAAAGTATCCTGCACCGGTGCGCTCAAGACTTGTATAGAACTCCTGCTTGGCAGCTTCTTCATCGTGGGCATCAGCCTGCACGATCAGCTTTGTCGCAAGCGTATAGCTGTCTCTGGGATAGCGTTCAACCAGTGCCTGGCGGATGGCTTCCTCAGAGCCCGGATATGCAAATGCCGTGTCGAAATACGTTCCGCCTGCTTCACGGAAGAGATCGACCATCTTCTTGGTCTGCTCAATGTCGATTGTGCTGTCCTCAAGGCGCGGCAGACGCATCAGACCGAAACCGAGCTTCATATTGCCTTTCACTAATGATGTCATACTAAACCACCTTTCTGTGTTCTCCTGTAGTTTCCCTTACTATGGATATCATACACATTGAAGTGCACATGAAGTCAAGAAGACCGGATATCCGGTCTTCTCATTTATCATTCTCTGCGTTGAAGTATACAAACAGCATTCTGTCCTTGCCGTTCATATCCTGCAGTATTTCGTATTCCGCTTCCGGCAGGAGCTCCTCCACCAGTGCAGACATTCTTTCTCTCTGGTCCCAGCCCATTTCAAAGGCCATGAATGCTTTTTCCTTCAGCACCTGACGGCAGTCTCTGAAGATCTCACGGTAGAACTTCAGACCGTCTTCTCCTCCGAACAGAGCGACATGCGGTTCAAAATCCACCACTGAACGCTCCATGACTTCTTCCTGCGGAATATAGGGCGGATTGGAAATCAGCACATCCAGACGGATATTGCGCTCAATCAGAGGCTTTAACATATCCCCGCTGATAAACGTGATCTCGCAGTCATTCTGTTCCGCATTCTTCCTGGCTGTCACCAGTGCTTCCTCGGAAATATCCGTTGCGTACATTCTGGTGCGGGGTTCCTCTTTGGCAACTGCTATGGCAATGGCGCCGCTGCCGGTTCCCACATCCGCACACACCAGTTCATTATTTCCGGGAAATATACGGTCGATTCTCGAGAGAATATGCGCACAGAGTTCCTCGGTTTCTTCCCGCGGAATCAGCACGTCCGGATTCACGATCATCCGGTAGCCGTAGAACCAGCTGTATCCGAGCACATGCGCCATGGGTTCATCCTGCAGGATTCTCGCCATTCCGGCATCGAATTCCTTCTCCAGGTCAGCCGGCATCTCTTCTTCATAATGCAGGTAGAGATTGTAGCGTTCCCGCTGGCTCAGCTCCACCAGATACGCCATAACGGTTTCGGCAGGGATTTCGTGTTCCTCACACATCTTTTCATAGCCGCGGACGGCTTTCGCAAATGTTGTCACAGGCTGCTGTTCTCCAGTTTCTTCTTTTCTTCCGCTTCCTGCAGACCGGCAATGATATCATCCAGTCTGCCTTCCATGATGCGGTCGAGCTGGGTGATGGTCAGACCAATCCTGTGATCGGTCACACGGTTCTGCGGATAGTTGTATGTACGGATCTTTTCACTGCGGTCACCCGTGCCGATCTTCTCACGGCGTATCTTGCCTTCCGCTTCTTCCTGACGGCGCTTGAGTTCTTCATATACTCTGGCACGGATCAGACGCATGGCTGTTTCACGGTTTTCGATCTGGCTGCGTCCTTCCTGGCAGTTGACCGTAATACCGGTCGGAATATGCACGATACGGACAGCCGAATCGGTTTTGTTGATGTGCTGACCGCCGGCACCGCTGGCTCTGTGGGTTTCAATCGTCAGATCCTTTTCATCGATTTCAATATCGGTGTCTTCCGCTTCCGGCTGGCAGAGAACCGTTGCCGTGGAGGTATGGATTCTGCCCTGTGCTTCCGTCTTCGGCACGCGCTGCACACGGTGTGCGCCGGATTCAAACTTCAGACTGCGGTAAACTTCATTGCCTTTCACGGAGAAGATAATCTGGCTGAAGCCGCCTGCTTCACTCGGACTTGCCTCCATGACCTGTACCTTCCAGCCCATGTTCTCGGCATACTTTGTATACATGCGGTAAAGATCTCCGGCAAAGATATTGCCTTCATCACCGCCGGCACCGCCTCTGATTTCCATAATGACGTCATGGTCATCATCCGGATCACGCGGAATCAGCAGATGCTGTATATGTTCCAGAAGCTCTTCCCGTTTCGGCAGGCACTCCTCAAGCTCCATGTCTGCCATCTCTTTGAGTTCGGGATCATTCTCCTTCTGCATTTCCTCTGCCTGTTCGATTCTGCTGTCCAGCGACTGCAGCTCATGCCATGCATTGACGGGTGCGGAGAGTCTCGCCTCTTCCTTGGAAAGCCTTGTCAGTTCACGAGGATCCTTAAGCACTGCCTCACTGACCAGCTTCGCATTGACATTGTTATATTCCTGTTCAATCTCCTGAAGTTTTTCACGGAGTGCGTCCATATCAGTTTTCTCCTTTCAGTTCCCAGATCACCTGGCCGTTGTCTTCACTGCAGGTATCCGTCGGTTCAAAACCGAATCTCCTGTACAGTGTAACAGCTTTCGGTGAAGGTGTGAGCCGGATGGCTTTGCCGCGGTGAAGAGAAATAAACTCTTTCAGCGCAGCCGTACCGATGCCGCGGTTCCTGTCTTCCGCAAACACATAGAAATCCGCCAGCCAGACAGAGTCCGGATCATAGCGGATGGTCAGAAATCCCCGGACGTTATCATCTTCCGTGATCTGCCAGCACCGGCATGGTCTTTCCTCCCTGCGGAATGCAGCGAGAATTCCCTGCCGTGCTTCCCCGGTATTGAGATATGCCAGCATCACCGGACTGCCTTCCTCACGGATATAGGCGCCGTACATCTGCATGTATCCCTCAATATCCGCAGGCACATCCCATTCCCGCAGTACCGTCATTGCATCATTCCTTCCAGTCCCGGAAGTCCGCTTTGTTCGCATGCATACGGTTCAGACGGCGCAGGGCTTTGTTTTCAAGCTGTCTGATCCGCTCTCTGGTTACGTGGCAGACCTTGCCGACTTCTTCCAGTGTCTTGGGTATGCCGTCATCCAGACCGAACCGCATGCGCAGGATCATCTGTTCTCTTTCCGGCAGCTCCTGCAGAAGCTTGTTGACTTCTTCCCGCATGAAGGAATTGTTCGCATATGCCACCGGATCAGTGGTGTTCTCATCCGCCACAAAGTCGCTCAGGGTTGTGCTGTCCTCATCACCTGCCGGTGTTTCCAGCGACACAGGTTCCAGGGTCAGCTTCTGTATCTCCTCCACTCTGGCTGCGTCCATATCGCCGCCGAGTCTTGCGGCTATCTCCGCCGAGGTCGGTTCCCTGCCGAGCTCCTGCACAAGATCACGCTGGGCACGGTTTACTTTGACAATCTGTTCGTTCATATGCACGGGGATACGGATATCCCTGCTCTGATCGGCAATGGCACGGATCATGGACTGTTTGATCCACCAGGTTGCGTATGTGCTGAACCGGAAGCCGCGTGTATAGTCGAATTTCTCGACTGCCCGCATCAGTCCCATGTTGCCTTCCTGGATCAGATCCTGCAGTGACAGACCGCGGTTCATATAGCGTTTGGCAATTGCCACAACAAGCCGCAGATTGGATGTCGTGAGCAGATCCCTGGCCGCTTCATCGCCTTCCGCAACCTTCTGCGCTGTCTGCTGTTCCTGTTCTGCGGTAAGCAGCGGTATGGTGCCGATCTGGTGCAGATACACCTTGATGGAATCGGATACCGGTCCGGAGGAATCCTTCTGCTCCATATAGGGATCGGGAATCTGTTCATCCTCTTCATCATCGGTTTCCGCTTCTTCCAGTTCCTCTTCCAGCTCTTCCGGCAGAGCCTCTGTCTCAATGCCGTGATCCTGACACCAGTCAAACAGTGCGTCTATATCATCTTCACTCAGATGGTTCTTTTCCGCTGTTTCCAGCAGTTCCTTTTCATGCAGTTCTTCTCCGGCTTCCTTTTTCCGGAGCAGATCCGCACAGATCTCATCCAGCGTCAGATTCTTATTGTCTGTCCTGTCTTTCTTCATATGCATCATTTTACAACATTCAGCCAGTACGAAAAAGAAAAACAGAAATCCGCAGATTTCTGTCTCTTACCAGTCTTTACAGCCCTGATTACTTCAGACCGTACTTCTTGTTGAAGCGTTCAACACGGCCCTGAGCCTGAGCAAATCTCTGACGTCCTGTATAGAACGGATGGCAGTTAGAGCATGTGTCCACTTTGATTTCCTTGATGGTGGAACCGGTTTCGAATTCGGAACCGCAGCTCGTGCAGATTGCCTTGACCTTGTAATACTTAGGGTGGATATCCTTCTTCATTGTTAACTCTCCCTTCTGCCTTAGACCTCTTGCGTGTCTAAAGAAAGCGCTACATCAATATACCATACACTTTTTTACAGTTCAAGCAGTTTTAGTCAATCATAGCCCGGTGGATTCTGGCACCCAGCTTCTTCAGTTTGCCGTCGATGTCATCATATCCGCGGTCAATGTGATGCACACCGCGTATCTCCGTAATGCCTTCCGCAATCAGTCCGGCAATTACCAGACTCGCACCGCAGCGCAGATCCGTTGCCGTAACCTTGTCTCCGTACAGCTTGGTCGGTCCCGTGATTTTGCTGGTGCCGGTGCCGATTTCAATCTGTGCACCCATTCTCTGCAGTTCAATGCAGTGCTTGAAGCGCTCCGCATAAATCGTATCCACAACCTGGCTGATGCCCTGCGCCTGCGTCAGAAGCGCGGTCAGCGGCTGCTGCAGGTCGGTCGCAAAACCCGGATACGGTTTGGTGGTGACATCCACCGCATGCAGTTCGGCACCGCCGTATACCGTAATCGTATCAATGCCGATATCCATCTTGACACCCATTTCCATGAGCTTGGAGGTCAGGGCTTCAATATGCTTCGGAATTACGTTATTGATGACCATTTCCTCGGCACAGGCAGCTGCCATGACCAGGAATGTACCGGCTTCAATGCGGTCGGGAATGATCTCGTGATAGCAGCCGTACAGGGACTGCACACCGTCAATCGTAATGACATTGGTGCCGGCGCCTCTGACATTGGCTCCCATCTTGTTCAGCAGTGTGGCTACGTCTATAATCTCCGGTTCCTTGGCCGCATTTTCAATCGTGGTTCTGCCGTCCGCATATACAGCAGCCATCATGATGTTGATGGTCGCGCCTACCGAGGCAATATCCAGGAAGATTCTGTTGCCGACCAGGTGATCGCAGGTAATCGTATACCCGCCGCGTTCATATTCCACTTTGGCGCCGAGTGCTTCAAAGCCCTTGATATGAAGATCAATGGGTCTGGGTCCCAGATAGCATCCGCCGGGCATCTTGATACGGACTTTTCCGTACTTGCCCAGCAGTGCCCCCATGAAGTAATAGGAAGCTCTGAGTCTGGTAACAACATCCTGTTCCAGATCCGTATTTTCCATCATGGTCGGATCGATGATCAGATGCTGACCGTCCTCCAGTACATCAACCTTCAGTATCCGCAGGATCTCTGCAAGTGATTCCACGTCGGCAATATCCGGAACACCTGTCAGGGTAACCGGGCCGTTGGAAAGAATGGCTGCGGGAATCAGCGCCACTGTCGCGTTCTTGGAACTTGATATAGTGACAGATCCGTTCAGTTTTCTGCCCCCTTCAATCCGTATGACTTCCTGCATGAAGATTCTCCTTTCTCACCAGTGCAGCCATCTCCGCCGCACTGCGTACGATATGATCCGCCCGGTCCTGTTTCTGGTTGAACCGGTGATCCTCTCTTGCGATTACAAGCATGCCTGCTGCTTTGCCGGCTGCTATGCCGATATCACTGTCTTCGTATACCGCGCATTCATCCGCCCGCACACCGAGTGCCGCGGCTGCACTCAGATAAATATCCGGAGCCGGTTTGGCGTGGGTGATACGCTCCCCGCTCTCCACAAAGGCGAATACATCCGGAATACCCATCTGCCTGAGACTTTCCTCAATAATCTGCAGCGGTGAGGAAGAACAGCATGCCAGCAGGATACCCTCATCCCGCAGGGAACGCAGGGCTTCGGGAACATCCGGAAACATGATTGCTTTGTAATCGGGCGGTTCAGCCGCATAATGCGCACTGATTGCCTTGATAATCTCATGGCGGTCCGCAATGCCGTCCATGAGCTTTGCATAAACACTGTATATGCCTTCCATCGTCAGACCGATGGAACCCAGCATGGCTTCTTTTCCGCCTGTATAGCCAAGCTGCTGAAGAACCGTATAATTGCCGTCCAGATAGAACTGCTCACTGTCATACAGGATACCGTCCATATCACAGAGAACCGCTTTGATCATACATGCTCCTCCAGCTTATATTTTACTTGAATTCCGCATGAAAACCAACAGACCAGCACCCATAGAAAAAGCCGGTGTTTCCACCGGCTGTACTGCCTCAGAGATTAAGCCTGATCAGCAGAACCGAAAGCCTTGCACATCTCAATTACCTGGTTGGTAATTGCATCTGCGCCCGGTTTCAGCAGTTTTCTGGGATCGTATCCCTTGCCTTCCTGGTCCTTGCCTGCCGCAATGTATTCTCTTGTAGCCTTGGCAAATACCAGCTGCAGTTCGGTATTTACGTTAACCTTGGAAACACCGAGTGTAATAGCCTTGTGAACCTGCTCGAACGGAATACCGCTGCCGCCGTGCAGAACCAGCGGTTTGCCGTTGACTGCCTTGTCGATCGCATCCAGACGTTCAAAGTTCAGACCTGCCCAGTCTGCCGGGTAAATACCGTGGATGTTGCCGATGCCGGCAGCGAGGAAATCAACGCCCAGCGCTGCGATTTCAGCACATTCCTGCGGATCTGCGAGTTCACCGTTGGAAGTTACACCGTCTTCCGTACCGCCGATGCCGCCTACTTCGCACTCAACAGAGATACCCTTTGCGTGTGCAAGTTCAATGATTTCCTTGGACTTGGCAACATTCTCTGCGAAATCGTAGTGGGAACCGTCGAACATAACGGATGTGAAACCTGCTTCGATGCATGCTTTTGCGCCGTCGTATGTGCCGTGGTCAAGATGAATCGCAACCGGTACCGTGATACCGAGTTTGTCATGGACATTGCGGACCATATCCACAACGTTCTTATATCCGCACATGTACTTCGCAGCACCTTCGGATACACCGAGCATAACCGGTGACTTTGCCTTCTCACAGCCTTCAAGAACGGCCTTGATCCATTCAAGATTATTGATGTTGAAAGCGGGTACTGCATAATGGCCTGCATGTGCCTTGTTGATCATTTCTGTAGCTGAAACGAGTGTCATTGTAAAAACCTCCTGTACTGTAACATTCTATCTCTTTTACAGCTGAAAAGAAACGGAAAATGTGAATCTTTGCACGTATGTTTTCACAGCGTGCATGCATCTATGCTTTGTACAGTTTCCGTATTGTTTTCAGCAGTTCTTTTGCCTTCTCGGCATCACTGCCGTCGGGTCTTTCACCGAAGCGCACCGGCAGCCAGAGTTTTCGCAGTTCCTCCGGTTCCGGAGAGTTCAGATATTGGACTGCCTGTTTGCTGATATCATCCGAAGCAAGGCTTCCGTCAACCTTGATATTGTGTTTGCCGCACAGTTTCAGAAACTGCGCATAGCACCTGCGGATCACGCTTTCCGGCGCATCGCCGAACAGTCTGCGCCGCCGGGTCTTCTGCGGACGGATATCCTCACGGCTTACGGCAGCCCGCGGAGCTACGGTTCTCTGCAGCTGTCCGCCGAATTTCTTCACCAGGATAACTGCGATCAGAACAAAGAGGATAATACCGATGCCCCGGCCGATCAGGGCCATGAGGTTGCTGCCGGTTGCCTGTTCGAACTGTTCGAAGACAGCCGCGCCGAGCTGGGCAGGACTCTCCTGTTCCTGCACTTCGGGAGCGTCATGATGGATCAGTGACAGCACCCAGCGGATCAGCAGATACAGCCCGTACGGAATGATCATGATTGCATAGGCAAAGGCTGCCAGCACCGGCAGAATCAGATACCGGTAAACAAGCCAGATGCCACCTGCAAGCAGGTTCATGAAGAACGACGAACTCAATAGCAGTGCCACAACCAGAACGGCAGCCGTAACGCCGAGATTCATCAGCACATACCGTATGTTCAGCACGGCCGGATCTTCATTGCGCAGAATGCGCAGACCGAATACGCTCAGGGCCAGAAACAGCACAAAGTAAGAAAGTGAATGCGGCACCATATACCGGCTGATGTCACCGAAACCCGGCAGAAGGAATACCATCATGACCGCGTATGCAGGAAGGCCTGCTTTCAGTCCGGTCAGCACCATGTCATACGTTGTATGCCATGTCCCGTGCACTGCATTGTTGACCAGCAGGATAATAACCGGCACCACACTGAGCAGACCGGCAAGTCCGCGGAAAGGCACCACAAACAGAATACACAGCAGCAGCGGCAGGTATTTCACGATACCGTTTTTATCCGCCAGCTTCATGCACAGCCAGGAAATAACACCTGTCAATGCAAGCACGATTCTGAAATCCGGCACCGGTGTATTCAGGAAGAATATGAAACCGATGGTTGAAAGATACAGCGCCGTCAGCCGCACCAGCGAAAGCACATCAATCAGTGTGATCATCCTGCACCTCCGTATGTGCGTACATGGACGCATCTATGGTGAAGATCTTTCTGCCGATCAGCTGCTCATGCCGGTGCAGATCTTTCTGCTTCTTCTCCGGATGCGGTGTGATCATGACATAGGATCTTGTATCACTGTGGTTGATGATTGTCTGTTCGAGCAGTTTGGCGGTGGTGCAGACAGTCATATGGTCTGCTCTTCCCATCTGTTCGAGAACCGTTTCCAGATGCACATTGCCGATGCCGTCGGGAATATAGGATTCCGCAAAGTCAGATGCCACTCTGACCGCGTTCGTATAGAAACCGTAAACGATACGGTGATCTTCCAGGTATTCGCAGACACCTCTGGCAATCCGGAAACATGCTTCAATTTCCCCGGCCGTTCCGCCGCTGATATCCACCAGTACGGAGGAGCGCTCTTCAGCCGTATAGTCATACTGCTTGACCATCAGTCTGTTCATGCGCAGGGTCTGTTTCCAGGATATGTCACGCTGCGGTTCGCATCCGGTATACTCACGGAAACCGATTGTCTGGATCGGGTCGGGATTGATGAAGCGCATCACGGAGATATCACCGAGATAGCCGCCGAAGGCACGCTCGATTTCATGGATGTCTTCCCGCTCCGGTTTAACAACGATCTCCCGGATCAGATCAACCTGTTCCGTTTCCTCCTTCAGGCCCAGGAGATCCCCGGCCGTAAGCCTGGCACCGCGCAGCAGATATCTCCCTCTTTTCTCCAGTGAAACTTCCAGGGAACGCTTCACCTTCTGATAGCCGAGGATATACATGCTTTGATGGAGTGTTGTATTCTCCGACTGAAACAGCGATTCCGAACGGAACAGACGTCCTCTCTGCGCGGGATCGATCCTGAGCTCGGCCGGGATATACTCCGCCAGTTTCAGAAACAGCACCGGCAGACGTTTGTCGTTTGTCACGGTTGTGTTCATCCGGAAGGTTTCCCCGCACTCCACACAGCGCCTGTCTGTCCGGACATCATACTTCAGACCGTCCAGGCAGTGATCGCGGCTCTGCTTTTCCAGAAAGGCAATCAGCAGCGCAAATACAGCGAGTGAGAGTATCGCTATCATACAGCCTCCAGAGGCACTTTCACTTTCTCAAGCAGCGTACTGATGTAGCTCTCGCTTTCATCCATCGGCACCGTGGATCCGCCCACTCTGTGCGCAAGCACGGCACATGCAAGATCACGGACATCCTCGGGAATCACATAGTCGCGTCCGGCAAGTCCGGCTGCTGCCTGGGCTGCACTGTACAGAGCAATGCCGCCGCGGGTGGAAACACCGCTGCCGTACTTCTGTTCCTGTCTTGTTGCCGTAATAATATCCATGATGTATTCAGCCACATCATCCGACACGGTGATCTGCGGAACCATTTTCTTCAGCTCTGCAGTTTCTTCCGGTGTGACCACTGTTTCCAGCTCTTCAATCAGCACCGCTGCCGGCTTTCTGGCAATGACTTTCAGTTCTTCCTCACGCTCCATATATCCCATGGACAGACGCATGAAGAAACGGTCGATCTGTGCTTCCGGCAGTGAGAAAGTACCGTAGCTTTCCAGCGGATTCTGGGTAGCCATTACCATGAACGGCTCCTTCATCGCATATGTCACACCGTCTATGGAAACCTGTCTTTCCTCCATTGCCTCAAGCATGCTTGCCTGGGTGCGCGGAGTCGCACGGTTGATCTCATCCGCAAGAATGATCTGTGCAAAAAGAGGACCCGGATGGAACTCGAATTCCTGGTCTTTCATGTTATAGAAATTAATACCGGTCAGATCACTCGGAAGCAGGTCCGGAGTGAACTGAATGCGCCGGAAATCACCGCCGATCGAACGTGCAAATGAACGCAGCAGCATTGTCTTGCCGGTTCCCGGAACATCTTCCAGCAGAATATGTCCGGAGCATAAAAAACAGTCAATAACTTTCAGAATAATATCATCTTTGCCGAGGATGACCTTACGGCAGTTATTCAGGATACGATCCCGGTATGATTCAAACAATGATACGTCCATAGACATGCCTCCGTTTTTGATTTCTATATTATCCACTGAACACGTGAAATTGTAAATCACGCAGAAAAAAAAACAGGCCGAAGCCCAACGTCATTAAGTTAAGAAAGAGGTTTACAGAGTAACTTGAGAGTATTCTGTAGACCTTTTTTCAAGATTGAATGATAAGACATTATGAAAAGCATCATATGATGTCATAATGTGATCTGGATTATCAGTTATAATGA
>JAFUCL010000024.1 GCA_017459725.1 Solobacterium sp.
GATGTCGTTGTTGTATCGATCAACCACAGACTGAATGTGCTGGGTTATCTTGATCTGTCTGAATACGGCGAAGAATATAAGCTTTCCAAGAATGCAGGTCTTGCAGATCTGGTTGCCGCCCTGAAGTGGGTCCATGACAACATTGCAAACTTCGGCGGTGATCCGGACAACGTAACGATCTTCGGACAGTCCGGCGGCGGTGCGAAAGTGCTGTCAATGTTCCAGACACCTGCTGCAGACAACCTCTTCAAGAGAGGCATCATGGAATCAGGCGGAGACAATGGTCTGGGCGGACGTGAAGCCGCCGAAGAAACAGCAGAGATCGGCAAAAAGATGGCAGATCAGATCGTAAAGAACCTCGGCCTGACTAAGGAAACAATCAAGGAGATCGAAACGGTTGACTGGTATGATCTGGCCCAGGCCACGATGGAAGCCATCTGGATTGTCCGTGAAGAGACCGGCAAACGGTATATGTGGCAGCCGATGTATGACGGTGAATACTATCTCGGACATCCTCTTGATTATGGTTTCCGTCCGGAAGGACTGGACAAGCCGATTCTGTGCGGTTCCGTTCTCGGTGAATCCACCACCAACTTCAACCGTGTATTCGGTGATAAAGCCAAGAATACATGGGATGAAGCGACATGGAAAGGTTACGGTAAAGAACTGTACGGTGATAAGATCGATGAACTGACCGAACTGTTCAAGGAAGCATATCCCGACAGGAATCCGGTAGATGTTCTGTTCGTGGATGCCTTCCGTCATAGAATTCCGAACATTAATTTCACCAAGGCAAGAGCAGCCGCCGGCGGAAAGACCTGGAACTGGCTGTTCAACCTGGAATCTCCGCTGAACTACGGTACGATGCCGTGGCACAATGCGGAAGAACCGTATGTCTTCCACAATGCGGAATACATGGAAGCGCAGTATATTCCGGAAGTATCCGAGAAGCTGCAGGATGCCATGAGCGGCACCTGGGTACAGTTCGCAAAGACCGGTGATCCCAACAACGCGCTGATTCCGGAATGGCCGGAAGTCACACCGGACAGCGTTCCTACGATGTGCTTCGATAAAGTAATCGATGTCAGAATCGACCATGACAGGAAGCTCATGGAGGCTTTCCCGAAGCCGAAGGAAAACGGATTCGGAGGCAGCGGGAAGATGGCAGCCATCTTCGGTATTCCGCCGAAACAGTAATACGCAGAACGAAACAGAGGTACATTCCCGTGATGTACCTCTTTTCTTATCCATGCATGGTTTCCCGGATATGCAGCTGCGGATCGCACAGGATTTCCGTTCTTGAAGCAGAGCGATGATAGATTTCATCCAGCACCAGCCTGACTGCTGACGAAGCCATTTCTTCCAATGGGATCGTGATTGTTGATAAGGATGGATTTTGATTGGCGGCGATATCATCCGCAAACAGTCCGACCGAGAGCAGTTCATAGTCTTCCGGACAGTTCAAACCGTGTTTTCTGCATTCATGCAGGAATCCCAATGCCATGTAATCAGAATCACAAAACAGTGCCTTCGGTCTGTCTTTTTTCCGGCAGTACTTCCGGGCTTCCGCAATCCCACCGTCCACATAGTGAGAGGGCCCGTATATGATATCCTCTTCCCGCAGTTCAATATCCGCATTTGCTGCGGCAGCCTTCATCAGTGCAACCTGTTCATCCGTCATGGCAGAAGTAGTCCCGGCAATCATGCCAATGCGCTTGTACCCTCTTTGCCGAAACAGTTCGATTGCTTTGTCTGCCATCATCTTTACGTTTGAAGAAACACATGAATGCTTCTGTGTATGCCGGTTGATCACAATGACAGGCACAGGGAACTCCTTCCGGTCCAATGCTTCGATATCAGACAGAGCGGCTGCACCGATGATAAAGCCGTTATAGATTCCTTTCCGGAACAGTCCGAATTCTTCCTCCAGCCTGCCGCTTGTATACGGCCTGACGACAAGGGAACAGGTATTCTTCACTTTTGTCAGTTCCTGTACAGCGGAAAGCAGAAACTGGTCCATATATGCAATGCGGAAATCCGAAGGCCACAGCAGCGCGACAGTCGGCTCTGTTTCTTCTGTGTCCTTGATACGCCTCGCATTCACATTCGGCATATAATTCAGTTTTCTGACTGCCTGCCAGACCTTGTGACATGTATCATCAGGTATTTTTCTTTCACTTGCCTGTCCATTGATGACAATCGAGACAGTAGCCCGTGATACTCCTGCCAGTTTTGCCACATCGCTCATAGTAGCCATATCATCACCTGCCTTGCTCAAATTATCCTTTAAATAAAGGGGTTTTTCAACCATTATCATTTCCTGTATTGACAAAACCGTAAACACAGATTACTTTAGTATCACGTGATACTTAAACGGAGGAAATCAACATGACCAGAGATCTGAATGCTTTGCGCTCTCCGGAGATGACCGACATCGAAAGAAAAGGCATCGCCCTTTCCCGGCAGATATCCTGCGAAGGCAGCGTGCTCCTATCCAATAACGGCGTACTGCCCCTTTCCCCCTGTTCCGTGGCTTTATTCGGCTACGGTGCCAGACATCTGATCAATACAGGCATCGGTTCCGGAGACGTCTCCGCCCGCTACGAGACCCAGGTAGAAGACGGACTGAAAGCGCTTGGTTTTACGATTGTCAATACACCATGGCTGGATGAATTCGACCGCATCTATGCCGATTACCGGAAAGACCTTAAAGAAGAACTGCAGAGAAAATCCGAAGAAACCGGCATTGACTGCATCCATGTCTGGTATTCCTATTCCCATGAACATATTGCCACACAGCCGATTACAGAAGCCGATATGCCCGATGCTGAAGCGGCTGTCTATGTGCTTTCCCGCAAAGAAGGTGAAGGTCGTGACAATTCCTATGAAAAGGGAAACTATCTTCCGGCAGACTGGGAAATTGAGCAAATCCGGACATTGCGCAGCCGTTATGACAAACTGATTCTTCTGCTGAATATCGGCAGTGTTCTTGATATGCAGGAAATCAATGCCATCGGTCCTGATGCTGTACTGGTTATTTATCAGGGAGGTGCAGAATTGGGTGCTGCGGCGGCAGATATGATCGCAGGCATTGTTCCTCCTTCCGGCAAACTGACTACGACATGGGCAAAAGATTACATGGATTACAGTAGTTCCGCATGTTTCGGACCGAACCTGAATGATCTGCATGTACCTTATAAGGAAGGCATCTATATCGGTTACAGATATTTTGATTCTTTCCGGGTCAGACCGGCATATCCGTTCGGATACGGGCTCACCTATACCGATTTCCGGCTGGATCCCGAAGAGATCAGAATCAACGGAAGTGAAGTCTGCTGTGACATCCGGATTGAAAATACAGGAAGCAGACCGGGCAAGGAAATCGTACAGCTGTATCTTTCCGCACCATGGGGCAAATTGGACAAACCGTTCCAGGAACTGGCAGCCTTTGCAAAAAGCAAAATGCTGGAACCGGGAGAAAAAGAATTGCTTCATCTGACTTTCCGGTTGGAAGATCATGTTTCCTACGATTCCGAAAATGCTGTCTATCTGCTGGAAAAAGGGGATTATAAGCTCCGGCTTGGAAACTGTTCCGATACAACACATGTCTGCGCATTATTAAAGCTTGATGAAGATATCATTCTCCGCAAAGTCAAAAACCTGTTTGAACCCCCTGTTGTCTTTGATGATATGAAACCTGCGGAAAGCATCCATGAGGAAATTGGTGATGTACCGGTACTGATGGTACAGGCATCGTCTTTATCTGTCCAGGCGGAGCCATCATACAACCGGGGAAATCCGAATTATCTCAATGGTGACTGCAGTGCGTATAATCTGAGCAGCGGGCCATGCGTACAGATCAATGTACCGCATACGATCTCACTTGACGATGTCAAAGCCGGAAAATACAGCGTTGAAGAGTTCGCCGGTTCCATGAATACCGAAGAACTGATCCATCTGGTTACAGGACAGTATTATGAACATAAGCCTTACAAAATGTATTGCTATTCCCCGCATGTTCTCGGTGCCTGCGGTGAAACAACAAATTATTTTGATCAGAGCAGCAGTCCGCGAAACATTCCGTATCTGATCACCTGCGACGGCGGCAGCGGCATTCATCTGACCGAAAAATTCCAGACGGATGCGGACGACAATATCCGGTATCTTGATCCTGTTCTGGTCTTTGAACACGGGGAATTCGGTATTCCTGACTATGATGACTCCCTTCCCTACTATTATCAGTACACCACTGCTCTCCCTATTCCCACCCAGCAGGCATGTACATGGAATCCGTCTCTCATTGAAGCAGCCGCAGATATTGTCGGGCAGGAAATGGAACGCTACGGCATTGATATCTGGCTGGCTCCGGGAATGAACCTGCACCGCAATCCGCTTGGCGGAAGAAACTTTGAATATTATTCCGAAGATCCTGTGCTGACTTCCATGATTGCCTCTGCCATCACCCGGGGAGTGCAGAAACATCCGGGAAAAGGCGTATGCATCAAGCATTTTGCTGCAAACAACCAGGAAACAAACCGTACCGGGCATATTGCATGCGTATCTGAGCGAACCATGCGTGAAATGTATCTTCGTGGATTCTTTATGACGATCCGTGATGCGAATCCCTTCTCAATCATGACCAGTCTGAACTGCGTCAACGGTCCTCACGGCACAAACTCAAAAGAACTGGCAACATATATTCTGGGTGATGAATGGAGCTTTGACGGCCTGATCATGACGGACTGGAATACGACCAGAGCAGACCGCGGAGGCAGCACCGCCATGTGCATCGAAGCCGGTGATCATCTGATCATGCCCGGCAGTGAAAGAGATCTTTCCAGACTTCGCCGCGGCATCAGGACAGATTCCCCTTCCGAAGATCGTATCACTCTTGGTGATCTGCAGCATTGTGCGATTGGCTTTCTGAAAGCCATGTTAAAACTGCGGTGGGATTGAATTGATCCATGACAGCAGTTTCTCATGACCGTTGAATCATGATTGTATCGGATTCTGAACGTTCCCGTTATCTTCCGGGTATAATGAAGATACAGTCAGGAGGTACTGCTATGAACAGACCATTAATATGGGGACACCGCGGCGCAAGCGGTTACGCTCCGGAAAATACACTGGAATCTTTTCAGCTTGCGGCTGATATGCAGGCAGACGGAGTGGAACTGGATGTCCATCTGACCAAAGACAATGAACTGGTCGTAATACATGACGAATATATCAACCGCACCAGTGACGGCACCGGTGCCGTAAAGGACATGACGCTTGCCGAACTGCGCCGGTATAACTACAACCGCACGCATCCGGAGTATACGCACTGCGATATCCCCACCATGCGTGAGGTATTTGAACTGCTGAAACCGACCGGGCTGACCATCGATATCGAGCTGAAAACAGGCATCTTCTTCTATCCGGGCATTGAAAAGGCGATTCTTGATCTGACCGCTGAATTCGGTATGGAAGACAGAGTCTGTTACTCATCATTCAACCATGAATCCCTGATGCGTCTGAAGGAGCTGAAACCGGATGCGGAAATCGGTTTTCTGTACGCGGACGGCATCATTGATTTCCCGGTATATGCGCATTCCCACGGAGCAGACGCCATCAATCCGGCCCTGTACAATCTCCTGCTTGCCAATGTCTTTGAACAGTGCCGTGACCTGAACCTTGATATCAATGTCTGGACAGTCAATGAACTGGAACACATCCGTTTATGCATAGAACACGGTGTGCATTCCATCATTTCAAACTATCCCGACCGGGTGAGGGATATCCTGCATGAGTACGAGTGAATTGTCCTATCAGGAGAAAATGGACCGTTTGGTCGTTCCGTGGATCAAAAACGATGTACAGAGCGGCCGCACGGAAAGCGCCGACGGCACTGATCTGCAGTACTATTACTGCATTCATCCGCAGGCCAAAGCTGCCGTAACAATCATACACGGCTACTGCGAATTCTTCGGCAAGTACCATGAACTGTTCTATACGTTCTATCAGGCCGGGTATTCCGTATTCTTCCTGGAACTGCGCGGATACGGTAAATCTGAGCGTCTGGTTCCCGAAAAGGATCATGTGCACATCAACAGCTTTGAGGAGTATGTGGCTGACCTGCGGGCCTTCAGCACCAACGTTGTCTTCCCGAAAACCAGGTATCAGAAGCACTTCCTCTTTGCGCATTCCATGGGCGGCGCTGTATCCGCACTGTATCTGGAAGCGTATCCCGGTGACTACGATGCCTGTGTACTGAGTTCTCCGATGCTGGAGATCAACTTCGGCAGTGCCAAGGAATGGCAGGTGGCAGCCCTCGGCTTTGCGGCCAAAGCAGCCAAATGGGATACCAAACTGATTCCCGGACACACCGGCTGGACCGGTACATACGAGTTTGAAAAAAGCAGCTGTCTCTCGGAGGAACGCTATGCCTACCAGTTCAACCAGCGCATGAGCGATCCCGATTACCAGACCTGGAGCGGTACATACCAGTGGGTGCGGGCAGCCCGTGACGCCACAAAAAAACTGCAGAAAGCCGCTTCCGGAATCAAGGTTCCGGTGCTGATCCTGCAGGCAGGCAATGACAGTATGGTGAACAATCACGGTCAGGGTCTGTTTGCCCGCAACTGCTCATCTGCCCGTATCATTGTATTCCATCGTTCCAAGCACGAAATCTACAACACCCCGGATGATATCCTGGAGCGTTACTACAGTGCCATCTTCTCCTTCCTGGAGAAACAATCAGCACGTTAATCCTCATCATCTTCAAGGCCGTGCAGCAGCAGTTCATTGTATTTACTGTTGTAGTACTCGGCCTTTTTCTTGCGCACCCAGCTGTCCCGGTCACTCATAATGGCAAGCATCTCATCCACGATATCCTCTGCGGATACCCTTCCTGCTTTGGACAGATAGGAGATCATCCGCCCGATTGTTTTCTCCGTTCCCAGCTGCGCCGCAACCGTTCTTCCGAATTCCTCAGGATATCCTTTTCTGCACAGCATACGGGTCAGTGTTTCCGCTGCCTTGACTCTCTCATCTGCCATCCTGTAACCTCCATCCCGGAAAACTGTATCACATTTCTGTATATTCTTATGATTCATCATGCAATCCCCTGCAAGCTTTCTGTCAATCCGTGTATAATAATTCAGCTATGACTGGAGGACTTATGACAAGACGCGCAGAAAACAAAATGGGCACAATGCCCATCAAGAAACTGATCATCACCATGTCCCTGCCGATGATGATCTCCATGCTTGTACAGGCACTGTACAACGTAGTCGACAGTATGTATGTCGCCCGCATCAGTGAGAATGCACTGACCGCAGTATCCCTTGCATTCCCGCTTCAGAATATCATGATCGCCATCGGATCAGGTTCCGGTGTCGGTATGAATGCATTCCTTTCCCGCTCCCTCGGCAGTAAGAACTATGAGGACGCTGATCAGGCTGCCGCCACCGGTATTCTGCTTTCCCTGGTTCACTATGCAATATCCGCAGTATTCCTGCTGAGCTTTGCCGGTGTCTTCATGCGTTCGCAGACATCCGTTGCGGAAATCTACGATGCCGGCACCACCTACCTCAGAATCTGCGGTGTGCTCTGCATCGGTCTGTATTTCCAGATGCTGTTTGAACGGCTTCTGCAGGCTACCGGACGCACGCTGCACAGTATGATCTGCCAGGCTACCGGCGCCATCATCAACATTATCTTTGACCCGCTGCTGATCTTCGGCATCGGCCCCTTCCCCCAGCTCGGTGTAGCAGGTGCGGCCATTGCGACCATCTTCGGACAGATCACCGCAGCTGCCATCGGTCTCTTCCTGAATCTGAAGTACAACAAGGATATAACACTGCAGCTGGCAAGAGTGTTCCGTCCGAAAGCCAATATCATCCGTGCAGTATATGCCGTCGGTATTCCTTCCACCCTGATGATGTCCATCGGTTCCGTCATGACCTATCTGCTGAACCAGATCCTGCTGACATTCTCCACCACGGCAACCGCTGTCTTCGGTGTATATTTCAAACTGCAGAGTTTCTTCTTCATGCCGGTACTCGGTCTCAACAACGGTATGGTGCCGATCGTTGCCTACAACTACGGCATGCGCTCCAAGGCAAGCATCATGGAAGCACTTAAGTTTGCGGCAACACTTGCCATTGTCTTTATGTGCATCGGTACGCTGGCCTTTGAACTTTTCCCGGAACAACTGCTCGGCATGTTCAATGCATCTGAGGAAATGCTCAGAATCGGTGTCAAAGCCATGCGCATCATCGCTGTTCACTTCCCGATTGCCGGCGGATGCATTATACTCGGCTCCACTTTCCAGGCTTTCGGCAAAGGTGTCTATTCCCTGATCACTTCCGTCACCAGACAGTTGGTTGTGCTGATTCCTGCCGCATGGCTGCTGGCAAAGACGGGCAATATCGACAATGTCTGGTTGGCTTTCCTGATCGCGGAAGGAGCTTCTCTGCTGATCTCGCTTGTTATGTTCAGCAAGATCAAGCGTGAAATGATCGATACACTCTGATAAAACCTGTACAGATACACTTACAGCCGGAATATTCCGGCTGTTTTATTTTATATAAGCAAAGATGTAATGACTGCTGCAGTCAGCAGGATGACCCCGATCCCCAGGAATATCATGGCCAGCAGTTTCTCCACACTGCCTTCATATCCCTCTATTCGTGCCTTTGAAGGATCAAGCGCATCAAACAGTACGGTCACCGGTGTCCCCGGCTGATGTCTTTTCATAAGCGAAGCACTCTTGGAAACAGACGATGTGCATGTATATTCATTGCCTTCCCCGTCCGTGTACTGCACAACCGGTGCGTAGGTGATGCCGTTGTCGCTGTGCCGCTCAGCCCAGGAAACGATTACACCGTGTGTACGGATCGTGCGTTCCGCTTTGCTCTTCCGTGCAAAGTACAGCAGAATACCGCCGACTGCCGCAAAGATGATACCGAGCAGGCTCAGAATACCTGCAATAAACATTCCTGTATTGTCCATATACTTCTCCCTGTATGCCAATCAGGCATCCATTCTGTCCAGCCACTTTCCGCGCTTCATCCGGATCAGGAACAGAATACCGCGGAAATTCAGCTCTGCCGCCATTGCAATCCAGGCACCCGGAAGTCCCATGGTCTTTGTCAGCAGCCATGCCAGGGTAATACGCACACCCCAGATGCTCACCAGATTCAGAATACCCGGCACAAATGTATCACCGGCACCGCGCAGGGAACCGGTTGCCACAATGGAAGCCGCAAACATCGGCTCCGCAAACAGCTCAATCCGCAGCACCTTTACACCAAGCTCCTGCACTTCCTTTACCGGCGTCAGGAACGCAAATACTGCCGGACAGATGAAATACATTACAATACCCGTCAGACTCATTACGGCAATGCCCACAAATGTTGTCAGCCAGGCAAAGCTCTCCGCAAGATCACGGCGTCTGGCACCGAAACTCTGTCCGACCAGGGTAGTGGCCGCGGAACTGATGCCGTATCCGGGCATATAACAGATCGACTCTGCGGTGACCGCAAAGGAATTGGCCGCCAGGGCTATGGTGCCGAGCGGTGCGACAATCTTTGTCTGCACAACCTGGGCCAGTGAAAGAGCTGACTGTTCGAATGCCATCGGCACACCGATCCGGACTGCTTCACTGAGCACTTCTCTGCGCGGCATCCAGCTGGCTTTCTCATGAATCAGCGCAAGTCTGTCAGAGCGGATCACTGCATAGTAGGCAAGGCAGGCAGCACATACTGCAAAGGACAGCGAAGTTCCCAGCTGTGCCCCGAGCACACCCATACCCGCACCCGGCATCATCACCGTACCGAACGGCAGGACAACCTGTCTCGTCGGGAAGATCAGGAAATAATTGAACACCACATCCAGCAGACACATCAGTGTTGTCAGGATGCTGGGTATTTTCATATTGCCGCTTCTCTGCAGCATCTGTCCCATCAGATTGAACCATGTACGCACCGGCAGGAACATACTGTAGATCATAAAGTATTTCCGCGCATTGTCATGGATTGCCGGATCAGCTCCAAGCCACTGCGGCAGCACTTGTCCGACCGCCATACCGATTCCGAGCAGCACCAGTGCCATGCATGTTGTAACAATCAGCGACTGTCTGAAAATAGACCTTGCACGCTTATCATCTCCGGCGCCGATCGCATGCGCCACCTGCACCGAGAAACCAGCCACACAGGCACTGTTCAGTGAACCGAACAGCCATGTTGTACTGGCAACCACACCGATTGAAGCGGATGCCTCTGCGCCAAGACCGCCGACCATCGCCGCGTCAATATACTGCATCAGGATTTCTGCAATCTGCGCAAGAATACCCGGCATACTGAGTTTTGCGACAATGCCCAGTTTCCGGGCAAGACTCATTTCCTGTTCTTCACGGAGCGCATCTGTAATTGAGAAGGATTTATTCATACCGAACATAATTTTAACGGATACCCTGCAGAAAAGAAACGGGAATTCCTGCAGGAATCCCCGGGTGGTTTATACCGCAATTGCGCCGATGACAACCGATACGATAAGCATCACGATCGTCAGTGCAAACGCCCACGGAATCGTATGTTTCTGATGTTCGCCGAGATCCACACCCGCAAGTCCCAGAAGCAGGAACGTAGCAGGGGTCAGCGGTGATACCGGGAAACCGGTGGACATCTGTCCGAGAATTGCCGCCCGGCCGACATCCGCAGCCGCAATGCCGAAACCGGAAGCCGTCTGTCCGAGCACCGGCAGCACACCGTAGTAGAACGAATCCGGATCAAACAGGAGTGACGCAGGCATGGAGATCACACCGACAATGACCGGGAACAGTCTGCCGAGTGATGAAGGAATGATACCGGTCAGGGCATTGGCCATTTCCGTAATCATACCGGTGCCTTTCATAATACCCGTGAAGCAGCCTGCCGCAAACAGCACGGAGCACATCATCAGCGCACTCTGGGCATGGGCATTGACTCTTGCCGTTGTTTCCTCCACATTCGGATAATTGATCACGGTCGCAAGCACATAGAAGAACATGAAGACAACCGCCGGTGCAAAACCGCTGAACAGCAGACTTACGATTGCCGCAATAATCAGCACAATATTGACCCAGAACCGGTCCGGACGCAGCAGCGCTTTCTGCTCATCGGTCAGTTCATTCACATTGACCTTTATGTCTTCCGTATGGGTGCTGCTCAGACGTTTCTTCTCACTGCGGCCGAGGATCACATCAATCACGAGTACAGTGACAAGACCGACCAGAACCGCCGGGAACACCGGCATGAAGAGTTCCGTAACATTCATCTGGAATGCCGTAGCTGCACGGATCGTAGGACCTCCCCACGGCATGATATTCATAACACCCGCGCTTAATGCCACACAGGTGGCCAGCGTTGTTCTTTTCATTCCCAGTGCATCATACAGCGGGACAAGCGGCGGTACGCATACGAGGAAGGTAACGGCTCCGGAACCGTCCAGATGAACGATCATCGCCAGTACGGATGTACCTATGCATACCTTCACCGGATCACTGCCCATCAGCTTCGTAATGCCGCCGATAATCGGCCGGAATGTACCCGCATCCGTCAGGATTCCGAAGAACAGAATCGAGAAGATGAACATAACACCCGTCGCCGCAACGGAACCGATGCCGCTGGCTCCGGTGATATAGCCGCCCAGCTTTTTGAAATTCGCAAAGAAATCAACTGCACCCGGCGCATTCTCCGGATCGGTCACAATGAAGAAACTTGCTATCGTGCCTGTAATGATCGGAATGATGATCAGTGCTACGGTCGGACTGAGTTTCTTTGCCATAATCAGTGAGATCATAGCCGCAACCGTCACAAAACCGAGAACCGCAAGAACAGCTGTCATAATATCTACCCGCCTTTTCTTTCAACGCAGTATCCTCTGTACCGCTTACACAAAAATTGTAAAATCACCGAAAAAGGCAGTCAACCGCATACAGTTCCGGAATTTCCGAACTGCAGAACGTATAACTGCCTTAATATCGCTATGTAACACGCATTATTTATATTCAGGAATTTCAGAATACTATTTTAATATCCTGGAAATCACCGGTTGTTATCTTTGAGCTTACTGTACAGGGTTGCCAGTGATATGCCCAGCTCCGCCGCAGCTTCCTTCTTTCCCTTCAGGTCATCTCCGTAATACTGCAGCGCTCTGCGGATCTCTGCCTGCTCTGCCGCCCGGATACGCTCTGCCAGAGTGGTTTTGCTGCGCTGTTCATACACACCGATATTGGCCGGCAGATCGTTGCCTTCGATCACACTGTCATGAGCCAGGTATGATGCAAATTCCAGCACATTCCTGAGCTCGCGCACATTGCCCGGCCAGTCATAGGCATTCAGTCTTCTCAATGCATCCTTCCCGAGTGACACCCTGTTTCCGGACAGTTCCCCCAGGATCATCCCCGTCAGACCCGGAAGGTCCGCCATTCTTTCCCGCAGCGGCGGAATCTGAATGTGGAATGTATTCAGGTGATAATACAGGTCCCTGCGGAACGTGCCTTCCTGCACGGCCTTCTCCAGGTTCTCAGCGGTAACCGCAATGATGCGCACATCCGCCGGTATCTCTTCACTTCCGCCCAGTTGTCTTACGGCATGTTCTTCAAGCACCCGCAGCAGCCTTGCCTGCATCTCCGGTTTAAGCGCTGTAATATCATCCAGCACCAGCGTACCGCCGTCCGCCATTTCAATCAGACCGACTTTTCCGCCTGCCCGCGCACCTGTGTAATAGCCTTCCGTATAACCGAAGAGCTCACCTTCCACCGTTTCCGCATCAAAGGCAGAGCAGCTGAAGGACGCAAAGATACGGTCACGCCTGGCACTGGCATTATGGATTGCCTGGGCATACAGTGATTTGCCCGTACCGCTTTCCCCGCTCAGCAATACCGGCGCATTGGAACCGGCTACCCTTTGAGCCAGATTACGGCAGGCTGCTGATTTCTCATCAATCGCTATGATGGCATCGAAGGTCTTATCGGCCCGGAATGCTCTTTTCAGCATCTGTTCGCTGCGCTGCTGGATGGTCTGCACCAGCTCCCGGAAGGCACTCGCTTCCTGCATGAATGTCACCACCGACACACCGCCCAGCAGACTGCCGTCATCTCCGTATACGGGATACATATTCACAAAGTATACGTCCTTGTCCTCCTGCCGCGGTGCCTGCAGGATTGCTTTTCCTGTTTCCAAAACTTCCAGCAGTCTTGTTCCGGGTCTCAGTCTGCGCAGAGGCATGCCTTCCAGATTCTCCGGTCTGCCGCCGTTCTCACGTTCCAGAAACCTCCTGTACGCACGGTTGGCAAAGACAATTGCACCGGAGGCATCCACGACCAGAATGCCTTCATTCATAGCATCAAATATATGTTTGTCATTTCCGGAAAGCTCCATACCGCACCTCATACACAACCAGTATATAAGAAAAACGGCTTCCGCCGTTTTCCTGTTTCAGTTATTCAACTGTGACTTTTACGCCCGGGCCCATCGTTGTAGCGATTGTAATGCCCTTGATGTAAGCACCCTTGACGGTAGCCGGCTTAACACGGACGATCTGCTCATAGAGAGCTCTGTAGTTCTCGACAAGAGCCTGATCAGTAAAGGAGCACTTTCCGAAACGGACATTGAGGTTTCCGTCACGGTCAACACGGTATTCAACCTTACCCTTCTTGATCTCTTCAATTGCCTTGGCAACATCCTGTGTAACTGTACCTGTCTTAGGGTTCGGCATCAGACCTCTCGGACCGAGCAGACGGCCGAGCTTACCGAGCTGACCCATCATATCCGGAGTCGCAACGATGACGTCGAAGTCGAGCCATCCGCCCTGAATCTTCTCGATCATGTCAGCTGCACCGACGAAGTCAGCGCCTGCCTGACGTGCTTCTTCTTCCTTGGCACCCTGTGTGATGACAAGAACGCGCTGTGTACGGCCTGTTCCGTTCGGAAGAACCATAGCACCACGGATATTCTGATCTGCCTGACGCGGGTCAACGTTCAGATTGAAGCTGACTTCCATAGTAGCGTCAAACTTGGCAACACTTGTCTTCTTAGCCAGGTCGATTGCTTCTGCGTACGGATATGTAATCGTACGGTCGACCATCTTCTTTGCTTCGTTATACTTCTTTCCAGCCATGATCAGTTCTCCCCCCAGCCTTCAACTGTGATGCCCATGTTGCGGGCTGTGCCGGCAATGATCTTCATTGCTGCTTCAACATCGTTGGCATTCAGATCCGGCAGCTTGTATTCAGCGATCTCACGCAGCTGAGCTTCTGTGATCTTGCCTGCCTTCACGGTCTTCGGTGTTCCGGAAGCCTTGGAGATGCCTGCTGCCTTCTTCAGAAGAACTGCAGCCGGTGTTGTTTTGATGACGAAGTCAAAGGACTTGTCTTCATATGCTGTGATGATTACAGGAACGATGTCTCCTGCACGGTCTCTTGTCTGATCATTGAACGCTGTGCAGAACTGCGGCATGTTGATACCGGCGGAAGCGAGTGCCGGTCCCGGTTTAGCGCCGCCTGCCGGGAACTGAAGCTTACAAACTTTTGCAACTTTCTTTGCCATGTGGCTTACCTCCTTTGTACAGAAAGTCCACATGCAGTGGTACAGCGGATGTGCTGCGCATCCTCCCACGCATGAAGTACACCAAAAAAGTGGTGCTTATTTATATTACAGGAAAGAACATGCCCCGTCAACCGGAACAGAAAACACAGCCGGAATTCCGGCCCTCGATTATTATTGAAAGCTCCCTTTAAGGTCATATTCTCGATGAAGGCTCCCTTTTATACTGTTTCTGAGGAGTAAGTGCTGTCAGAAACTGAAAAGGAGTCGATTATATGTCTGACAGAAACTATCATCATCTCTCC
>JAFUCL010000127.1 GCA_017459725.1 Solobacterium sp.
CCAGACATACTGCACAGGGAGCTATAGGCTCTGCCCTGTGAAGGCTGATGGCACAGCCACATCT
Organism: Solobacterium sp.; assembly: GCA_017459725.1. Taxonomy (GTDB): domain Bacteria; phylum Bacillota_I; class Bacilli_A; order Erysipelotrichales; family Erysipelotrichaceae; genus Bulleidia. The sequence continues at coordinate 65 of JAFUCL010000127.1, forward strand.
TGCGCTGTGGTCCACCGGAAACGGACAGACCAGCCGATCTTATTCGGCAGGCAGCAAGAATCCCCTGCCTTTAGGCACGGGGAGTGTCAATGCAGCCATTTTACGTTGCTGAGTATCTCCCTGATCACGGCCGTGCTTTCCGCATCTGACTCCGTACGCCAGTAACTGTGCACGTAATAGTGGATTCCGTTATGTGTTGTGATCATGCTTTCAGCTGACATATCCGTTCCCTGCGCATTGTAGCGGCAGCGGAATGCCTCGGCTGTTTCACCGTCTATTTCCTCCTGCAGAAAACCCGTGCATTCATACCCGAAGGATTTCATCGCTGCGGCTGTCTTCTTCTCCATAGCCCGGATGGCATCCTTCTTCCCTGCCAGCAGGTTTGCAAGTATGCCGTGCTTCTTCCACGCTGCACTGATCATAATATGTCTGCCGTTATCCTGCAGAATCTCTCCTTCACCGTTTTCCAGGAACTGCATCCCTGCTCTCTCCTCCGCACTGAGTATGCGGAATTCCTCCGGTACATTCATGCACATTGCATTGATCTTAACTTCCATCTGTTCCCTCCTGCCGTTATCCTGCAGATTTGTTTTGTCAGCGAAAGATGCAGAAGTCACCGCGGACAATCTCTTCATCCATGTTACAACGGCTGCCCGTGTGATTCCATCCCCCACCGGCTGAACAAATAACAAAAGCCTCCCTGCGCAGTACACTGCACTTCAAAAGGAGGCTTATTTCAACTGTAAAGCTGAGCGGACGGATGAAGGATACTACTGATGAATGATCAGTCTCGGTTCACCATCCAGTTTCAGATACTCGTGATCCTTGAAGTATTCTTCCAGTATGTTCGGAGCTTTGGTCGCAACCTCAATCGGTCTGCCGTTCTTTGCGATTTCCTCCAGCGGAAGGTCAAGGAATTCCCCAATGTTTTGAAAGAAATACTCCTGCATGACAACGGTGTATAAATCATCGTCTGCCGCTTCTTTTCCGTTCATTTTAAGTGAGATGATACTGTGGTTCCTGCGGTCAAATTCGCAGCAGAACCCTTTTGAAAACTGGAACCATTCGTTATGCTCGCTGTCAATAAACGAATCTTCGCGAAGCATGTATTTCACAATATGACGGAGCTGTTTGCCGGTAAGTCTGAATCCGTACGCAGGCTGTGTGAAAGGGAATACCTCCCTGAAATCCTTTACTGTAACGATAGGGCCAAGGGACGGCAGGCGGATACTTCCGGAGCCAATCATAACCAGATCCACGCCAAGCTGATCGCGGATGCATTCTGTAAGCAGATCCCCGAGCTCAGTCTCCATATTGCGCTGCGGATGTGTATAGGCGCGTGCGAATCTGGTGAGAACACGTCCGTACTTCTGATCTGTATAATCCTTGTACTCGCCGACGAGCTTCTCGAGCGCTTCATCACGCGGGCAGTTCTCATCTGTAATCGGGATGCACTGCCAAGTATATGAATCCATGCAGTTGTTATCCGTATCAACCACGATGTCGAAACGGCCGATCTGATCTGTGCCGACAGCGGCCTGTACGATCGGGATTCCTGCAACGACACAGGGTTCGGTGAGCAGCGTATGACTGTGGCCTCCGATAATAATATCCACACCGCAGGCAGGATCAAGTATCTCTGCAAGCCTCTTGTCCTCTTCAAAACCGATATGTGTAAGCAGTACGGTCAGATCAATGTCTTCCGTACGGAATGCATCGCAGATCTTGCTGACTTCATCAGCCGCATCCTGTATATCAATCAGTGTATTGATCAGACCCTGGCTCTTTGTATTCTTGATCACTTCCTCTGTCAGCACGCCGATAAACAGCACACGCATTCCGTCAATTTCCTTGATGTAGTGCGAATTGAAAAGACGTTTGTTTATGTACTTGATATACATGTTGGAATTGATGATCGGGAAGGATGCACATTTCTCGATAAACAGCATATGTGCAAGGCCGTAATCCGCTTCGTGATTGCCGATTGTGACAACATCCGGCGCAAGCAGATTCATGATTTCGATCGTCGAGAGTCCCTGGAATTCACTGTCGATCAGTGAGCCGCGGAACATATCGCCGGAGATGGAATAGATAACATTTTCCTCCTCATTGCGGACCTTATTGATATAGCCTGACAGACGTGACACGCCACCAATAAGCTTGTCGTCTACCTTCTCTGCGAGGAAATCCCCGTGAAGGTCATTTGAGTGTAAAAGTGTCAGTTTTTTCAGATTTTTCATCTATTCTCCTCCAAGTTCATATGCAGCACTGTATGCAGTCATATGACAAATATAAGCACTTAAGTAGACACATTATAACATCTTACCCATCCGATTCAGTGCTGATGCCCCTGCCCCGGCATTACTTTAAAAGAGCCCTGTCTTTGCTGTAAAGACAAGGCTCTTCAGAATTGTGCATTTACCGGAGATAACAGATCATCTCCCTGACAATCATTCCGCCGGGAAGAAGAACACAATGAACAGCAGGCCTACCAGAATCGGCCTAAACCACCTGTACGCCTTAAACTGTCGCGGATAAGTTGTAAATTCACGTTCACTTACAGTATTCATAATCAAATCACCGCCAAACTTATAACTGCCTGTCTGCATTCATTATACAAAAGTCCGAATTTGCACAGTGGACCTATAATCACTGATTATCAGCGGACTTTTTAGACATCACATCACGATATCGAACCTCAAGAGGTACCGAAACCGCTATATCGATAAACGCTTTTACCTTTTCGTAACGGTTATGCG
>JAFUCL010000025.1 GCA_017459725.1 Solobacterium sp.
CTTTCGAAGATGTTTGTGAAGGGTAAGGAAAAACAGTCGAACCGGTATTACAGACAGAAGCACAGGGTTGCGATTCTTCACGAGAAAGTGCGGCATCAGAGAGCTGACTGGCTTCATAAGGAATCAAGAGATCTGATCAACCGATATAACTATATCGGGATCGAGGATCTTGATATGAAAGGCATGAGTCAGTCACTGCATTTTGGAAAGAAAGTCAGCGACAATGGATGGGGGATGTTTGTCCACATGCTTTCCTACAAGGCAGAGATGGTGGGAAAACAAGTAATCAAGGTGGATCGAATGTTCCCATCAAGTCAGATGTGTCACGAGTGCGGATGTCTGAATCCTGAAACCAAAGACCTAAGGGTTCGTGAGTGGGTTTGTCCGGTATGCGGGGCACATCATGACAGAGATCATAACGCAGCGCTGAATCTGAAAACAGAAGCACTCCGAATTGCGCTTCTGTAATGAACTGAAATGAAACATGGTACCCTGGGGCACAGGGAATCCGATAAGCTCGGGTTATCTGAACGCGTTGGCGTTCTTGGCCGAGAAGCCCCCACCTCTAAGCGTCAGCGTAGGTGGTGGGAGTATGTCACTAACGTTATTCAGGCACAGCGAAATTCAGAATACCCGGTGCGATTTCAACCTTGAAATGACTGTCAAAGATGATCTCTCCGTCAAGGGAATAGGCAAACCCTTCCGGTGCCGTCACCTCCACTGTCTTTGCCTGCCTGTAAATGATAATATCCTGCATCTTCGGATCATCCAGATGCTTTCCCTTTGTATATGTATCCAGAATACGCACAAAACGGATCCGGGAGATCGGTCTGATTATACATACTTCAATCAGTCCGTCATCCGGAACAGAACGCGGTGCGCAGCAGAAGGAACCGCCGACATACTGACCGTTGGCAAGTGTGCACAGCAGTGCCTTTCCTTCGGGATTCAGCACTTCGCCGTCCGCCCGTACCGTGAAGCTGTTCTTCATCGCCGTCAGCAGCGCCTTTACCACACCTTTGGTATAGGCGTTTTTATTGCCGTGTCCTGTTTTGGCACGTTCTTCGTTGATCGTCCGCGCCACCGTTGTATCAAAGCCGAAATTCACCACATTCATGCTGTAGCGGTCCCCGACTCTGAGCAGATCGATTTTCCTTTCCGGTGCTTTGATCAGTGCTTCAATGTTCAGGAATTTCTCCGCTCCTCCGAAAGCCTTCACAAAGTCATTGCCGCTGCCGCAGGGATAACAGGTAACCGATACATTCTCCATTCCCGCAGCACCGTTGCAGACCTCATTGACGGTACCGTCGCCTCCGCAGGCAATAAACCGGATTGTTTCTCCCGCATGGGTGCGGCAGTACTCCTTTACAAAGGTGACTGCTTCACCCTGCCGTTCCGTTATATGAAATTCACACAGTTCTTTTTCGGCCAGATTCTCCACTGCCGTACGTACAGCACGCTCCGCCTGTCCGCTGCCGGCTTTCGGATTAATGATAAACACGTACTTCATGGTTAAACCTCCTCATCCCTTCAGAATCAGTACACCTGCCACAATCAGAAACTCCCCCAGCAGGTATGTAAGCATGACCGTAAAATGCTTTTTGTAGACAATCTCCGGCTTTCTGTAATACCGGACAAGAAACAGTGCGCAGTCGGAGATAAAGAACAGAACGGCTCCGATATACGCAACCAGAGCTCCTGCCTTCTGCTGCGAGATCAGCTGCATCAGTGCAAAGACATTCATTGTACTGTTGCACAGAAGGTAGAAGTACATCGGACCGACCATTTTCTTAGGCGTTGTATCTTTGACCGCAGAGATAATACGGAAAGATATTCCGAAATATATGACTGCGGCTGCCGCAATCAGAAGCCACGGAATCCCGTCAAAGGTAATATGGTCAAGATATACCAGTACAAAGAACAGATGACTGAACATGAATGAAATGCCGCCGTAGGTGAACCAGTTATGTCCCTTCGGAATCAGGAGGACATCCCCAAGCCAGCTGGTCAGAAGCGCCGCCGCCAGGAACCATGAAGGATGCTCTGATGCGGAGAGATAGAACAGCAGCAGGAAGATGAGCAGAAACGGCTTGGTTTTTTTGCGCCGTTCAGAATCATCATGCCAGCTTGCGGCAAGATGCAGTGCGGAGAATACGAAAAAAAGTCCCAGAAACAGCATTCTTATCATATTTTATGTCCTGTCTTTCTCTATCTTCATTGTAGCGGATAAACAGTATCCTGCACATAAAGAATGTTAATGCAAAATGAAAAGACTCCCCACCGTTCAGATGAAGAGTCCCTGATTATTATTCCTTCCAGCCTTCCGGAAGATATGCCGCTGTATTGGCAATCATGTCATTCACAAGTTCACGGACCTGCGCTTCACTCGGGTGATGTCCCATGGTAAGCGGATCATTCATGAATGCTTCGTATACCAGTGCGTGGCATTCCTCGGCGGAGACAATATCCATTGCCATCATAGCAGCCTTGCAGATACGTTCATGATTCTCCACATGCGGCTGGATCAGACGCAGTATTTCTTCGGGGAGCGCACCGGCTGCCACAGGACGCACACTGTTGCAGGAGAACACCGCGTTTGTTTCCACGATTGCTTCAGCAGGCAGATTGGGAATCTGCAGGGCATAGTTCGGAATGTTTACGTTGCTGACAACACGGGTCAGTCCGAGCAGTGCCTTGATCAGCAGGATGCCTTCCTCACCGGTCGGCTTCAGCTCGATTTCTTCCTCACCGTTCAGCAGTCTCTCACTGCGGGCAAGACGTCTCTGCAGATCTTCCCTGCGCCAGGATACCGGCGTCAGATTGAACATCCATTCCCTGGCTGTTTCCGGATCCTTCAGATACTCATCACCGGGCATGAATTCCGCCAGATGACGGTCACCGGCTGCCGCAATCGCACCGAACCGGTTGAACAGATCCATCTTGACTCTGTGTCTGCAGGCGAAGACATCATCCATCCAGCCCTTGTCCTGCGGCGCAATTCCCGCCGTATAACCTTCTTCAAAGTGCTTCTGAATATAGTCACGGTAAATCGGGAACAGATCATGTCCGTGGCAGGATGCTTCCGTGAACCATGTGAAATGGTTGATGCCGATGACATTGACTGTTACATCATGCCAGTCTTCAACCTTATCACAGGTTTCCTCTTCATAGATTCCCTTCAGAACCTTCTGTGTGCCGAATACTTCATGGCAGCACCCGAATGCCTTTATTTCCGGGAAAACCGTATACAGTGTCTTCACCAGCAGGGACATCGGATTCGTATAATTGATCACCCATGCCTCCGGTGCATAATCACGGATTGCCTCGGCGATTTCCACAAACATGGGAACCGCGCGCAGTGCCCGGATCATTCCGCCCGGACCTGCTGTATCACCGACAGACTGCCAGATACCGAGTCTTTCCGGCAGATGCACGTCTGATTCCATTTCATCGAATGTACCGGGAAGAATCGAGATCACCACGAAATCCGCACCTGTCAGTACATCTTCAAGAGTGGTTCTTACTTCAAACTTCCAGTCACCCTTTGCCTCTGTACGGGACATCAGATGTGTTCCGATGACCTGATTGCGGCGTGCTGCTTCCTCGTCAATATCATACAGTCTGATCGTTCCGCTGATGCTTTCCTCCATCGCAAGATCAGTCATGAATGTCCATGCCCAGCCGCGGGATCCGCCGCCGATATATGCAATCTGAATATCCTTTACTTTACCGCTGCAGTATTCCATACATACTCCTTCTGCATTCTTCATGCCGCAGACATTTTACATGCTTTGTCATTTTGTTGTCTATGATTGCCTGCCGACCAGACGTTTGATTATTCCAATAAGTGCAAGATACAGTCTTCCCACTCCTATCAGAAACAGCAGTAAGAGCAATATCCACCACGCACAGCCCATATAAGGCAGACCGTCTGTAAAACCGAAGGCACCGGCCGGACTGCCCCAGTTCAGGAAGAAGTACGGATAATGTATCCCTTCCATGAATTCCCAGCCTGCGATATATCCGATGCCTGCGTATACAGCATACAGAAGCGGCGGAACGATTACCCAGAACACATTCCGCACCGGTATCTCTGATGCAACACCGGTCACAAAGAAATCAATGATTGCCGCAGCCGGGACAACGACATGTGTCAGCACATTCTGCAGTGCCCAGGCAAACCTTCCGAGAGTAGGCGCCAGTACGACACAGTATACGATACCGGTCAGCGTAATTGAGACCGTGCCGACAAACTTAATTGTGTACCAGACCGCAGGAATTTTGGTTCTCCTGTGCATCATGATCAGCCCTGCCAGACAGATCAAAGCAATGGCAATATTGGACTGAATCGTGAAAAACATAAATACCCTGCGTCCGCCCATAAACGCAGTCCGTCCGGCCATGGCGCTGAGCAATACACCGATGAGTGCAGATACAATGACAACCAGTTTCAGAAGATATGATGCTTTTCTTCCGGTTGTTGATAATTCCATAGTTTCATTATTCCTCTGTCAGTTCTTATCAATAGTGTTCCCAATGAATCTTGCCGAAATCATAATCTGCTTCCGTGTATCCCGGTTTCTGCTCGCCTTTTCCGCCCAGGGCAATCAGATTCAGAACAGCATATCCTTCCGGCACACCCAGCAGTTCACGGATTTCCTCATCCGCTGTCTTTTCCTTTCCTTCACGGTTGCGTATATGAACCCAGCATGTGCCTAGACCGTACTCCTCAGCCGCAAGAAGAATATACGCCGAGGCAATCGCACCGTCTTCAATCCAGAATTCCCCGCGTTCAAGATTCACCATCACAACGATAACCGTATCTGCACCGACAATCTGTGTACCGCCTCTTCTTTTGCAGGAAGCCACTTTGCGGATCATCTCCTGATCGCGTACAACCACAAACTCAACCGGACGATGCCCGAATGAACACGGGGCCGTAAGAGCCGCTTTCATGATTTCATCCAGAACCTCATCGGGAATGTGCTCATCGGTGTATTTCCGCACCGAACGTCGTGAAGCCCCAAGTTCAAATACAGTATTCTTCATATTTCCTCCTATCGTTTTCTTACCTGACCCGGTCTTCAGGGAAGCACTGCTTCGTATGTGATACCACGGTCGGAGAATGCATGCACCGTAATCGTCTGTCCTCTGTCCGGCTGCTGTGCTTTTTCAAGCAGTTCCGCACGGTTCAGCATCAGCGAACCATCCGCATTACAGCTGATGTCATAATACAGAGCAGTTTCTGTATCCTGCACACTGTACGCCAGAATGCCGCCGCCGTTTATAAAACGGTCCATGTCAATGCGCTCTCCGTTTACGGCAAAGTACCAGGCATCCGTATGCTCTTCATCCCTGCACAGCTCCGCCTCTGCATGCATGATACCAGGTGCTCCGTCTCCTCTTACTTCGGGTGCTCTTGCCGGCATGATATATGTCATGCCTTTGTAACAGTTCTGCAGCTGTGACCATCTGTACACTCGTTCCGCATCTTCATCCGTTTCCGAGAAGGAATCACAGACGAAGAATACCAGATGTTCCTCATCACGGATTCCGTCTTCATATTCGTAGCCATGCAGGCAGATCAGATGACCTTCCGTGCTTCCGGTAACACCTTCCAGATACGGGAGATCCGTATCTTTCTTGTCTGTATAGGACACATTTATACACACCGGATTTCCCCTGGCCAGCTCCTGCAGAATAATGTCACAGTCACCGAACTGGGTATATGCTTCAAAACCGTACAGACCGGCAGAAGCGACACAGAAACTCCAGTTGCCGAATATCCCTTCCCCTTCGTCCTTTGAGTTCAATGCCAGTTCTTCCGGCAGAACCTGCAGGGCAGGCATTCTGCTGTTCAGCATGATGCTTATCACCGTAGGACTGCATATATAATCCGCAATTGCAGGAGCTCTTCGCAGCTGGGAGAGTGCTTCTGCGGGAATCATCACCTGTTCGGGTATCTGCTGTATGCGTTCCTCCGCATATGCCGGTGTCATCTCAGCACCGCGGAATGTCATCGATAGCATCCTTAGTACAGGCGATGCATCATCCGCATGCTTTCTGCGCAGTACTGCTTTCATCTGCACCGCATCCGCAGTCCGCTCATCCTTCATCCGGAACAGATCATGATCCACTTCGGCGTCTGAACACTGTTTGCCTTCTTTTGTGCCTCTGCTTTCAAACGGTGTATACGGTCCCCAGGTCAGATACTCCGTCCACGTTTCTCCGTATCTTGCCCGGGCATAGATCTCCACTTCACCGCCGTCATATACTGCCGCATTCCAGCATGCATTCATCTCCGTGAACGCAGTGGCCTCATATACCGCCGATTCAAAGAAACCCTCCGTGATACCATCCGCCAGCCTCAGCGCCCCGTCACCAATATCCGGATTCAAAACAAGCCCGGTACAGCTGCCCGCCTCAAAATCCGATGCATCGGTAATCTTAAGCAGATTGCCTGTCACCGTATGCACGGGATTTATTTCCGCCGCTGGTGTTTCTGCCGGAACCGCATTCACCTCCGGTGTCCGCTGACAGCCGCACAGTAAAACTGCTGCCGTTATCATCACTGCCGTCTTTACATTCATCTGCTCAGTCCTTCAGTGCATTTCTTCTGTTCAGTTCTGTTTCCACTTTGTTCAGCGTATCAAAAAAACGTTGTGTTGCGATCATCGGTCCGAAAAGGAATATACCGAAAACATTCCAGCCGAACATATGCCAAAAGGAAGTATGCTTGCCGGGAATGCCGAGTTCAACTGCCTTTGCCTTCAGCTCTTCCGCAATATTAGCCATCCACACCAGGGTGTAAATAAACAATATCGGTATGCCGATCAGATAGGCCACATAATACCTCTGGGTTTTCCTGCCGAGCACTTCATCCAGTTCATCCTGCAGCCCCAGTTTCATATACACCACAAAGAACAGCCCGGCTGTAAAGAAATCAATGAAGCCGAGCCAGAATCCTTTTCTGTCCGTATGTTCAAATCTCATATCCCTATTATACAAAAACAGGACTTTTCAGTCCTGTTCGTGTCGCTAAACGGTGTATTGTCTTACTTCAGTTTTCTGACTGCTTCCGCAATCTTTTCATCCTTGCAGTCACGGAAGAAATACTCGTCAAAGTGTTCGCCGGCAAATGCGCCTTTCACCAGTTCAGGATCCAGGTCATTCAGGATGTCTGTGAGCGGACGGAATGCCGCAGCACGCACACCATCCAGAATCTTCTTGTTTCTCTGTTCCGGAACAACTCTCTCCTTCGGATATCCGCCGCCGAACGGCTCACTGAACAGCTTTTCAAAGATATACTCAAGGTTCAGTTCTCCGCCCCAGCCAAAGCCGAGTGCGAACGGAATGGAGATGGCATTGCCGTCGTTGATCTGCGCAAATGTATATGCATCCAGCGGATTTTCAACATGTCCGCATATAACACCCGGGAATGAATTCAGTGCCAGCATAGCGCCTTCACCCGTACCGCAGCCTGTGACAACAAAGTCAGCAGCACCGGAATTCAGCAGCACTGCCGCAAGAATGCCGTTCTGTACATATGTCAGCTGAGCAGCATCATCAGCAGCATACATACCGTAGTTGACTACTTCATAACCTTTGGAATCCGCAACTTTACGCAGAGCAGTTTCAATAATGCTGTTCTTTGCGGCCTGTGAGTTTTCATTGATTAATGCAATTCTCATTTTTGATCTCCTTTTCTGCAAGCATTCCTATTATAGTCCACCCGGTATCCTTTTTCACTCTGCAGGATCAGCTTTCGCATGAGGTATCTGTGACTCTCTTCACCGAACACCGTATATCCGTGCCTTTTGTAGAAAGCAAATGCGCGTGTGTTTGTTTTGAGGACATGCAGAAGAACCGCCGGCATGTTCAGCTTCCGTGCATATGTTTCCGCACAGACAATCAGCGCACTGCCGATGCCCTGTCCGCGCACCGCTTCCCGCACAGCGAAATCATCCAGATACATATATTCCTGCGGTTTCCTGTACACTTCAGCCGAGAGATAACCGAGCGCCTGATCCGTTTCCGCAATGAAGATGCAGGATTCCCCGCCGTTCATGAACCTGCTGAGATAACCGGGTTCATATGCCTCCGTCTTCTCCGCACCGTATACGGCTTTCTGCATCTCTCCGTACAGTTGATTGATCACATCTTCATCGGCAGCCACTGCCCGTCTGATCCTGTATGCCATTCTTTTCTCCCGCATCATAGTCTTACACATTCATTATACAAAAACAGGGCTTTCACCCTGTCTGTATGTTAAGCGTTCTTCTGCCGGCGTACTTTCTGCATAATCAGCGCAATCACGGAGACCAGTATGAACAGACCTGTGTAATTGATTGTGATATCCGTATAGGCACCCGGGGACAGCGGATCAATGAACCCGCTCAGCCAGACCGTGCATAATACCAGCGGCATGGTCACGGCATACACAATGACAACCCGCAGAAGCAAATTCTTCACCGGCAGATGCATGGCCAGTTCATAAGCCAGCACACCGATCAGTACTACAACGGCTCTGGTCAGTTCATGCCAGTTTCCGTTGGGATCGTTTTTGATTCCCTGGGCAAGATAACCGATACTGTTGATGATTGTCGTCACCGTATAGATAGCGCAGTATATGACAGCGCCTTCCTTCAGCCATTCATTCCATATCTTCTTCATCGTCTTCTCCTCTGCTTTGCGCATTCAGAAATCCATTACCCATTATAGTCAACTCTGAAACAATATGCCCGGGCAGACAGGAATAATGACACCTGGTTTACACATCTCCTCCGTTATGTATCGGCGGAAGCTCATTTCACTGCTATACTCTTTGTATGAACAAACTTTCCTTCCGTGTGATTATCAATATCGTAATTGCAGTGGTTACGTTTGCGGCCTGGCTCTGGATGGTATTCCGCGGCGGTGGTACTCTGTCCTCACGGGGACTGCGCAGTCTGAAATACTATACGGTGCTGTCCAATCTGTTCTGTGCAGTCATTGCCTGTATCTGGCTTGCCCTGCACGGGAATCCGCAGTATCAGCGTTTCCTGGCCGTGCTGAAGTATACCGGCGCCATTACGATCTTTCTGACCTTCCTGACGGTTGTCTTCTTTCTGGGACCCATATTCGGATACAGATGGATGTTTGCCGGGGCCAATTTCTGGTTTCATCTCGTGATACCGCTGCTGTGTGCAGCTGAGTTCATCTTCACAAATCAGTACACACCGACGGGAACGGAGAAACTGGCTGCTGTCATTCCGATGTTTTTGTACGGATGCGGATATCTCGGCAACATTCTGATCAACGGTGTCGGAGAGGGCAGCCACACCAATGACTGGTACGGCTTTACGCGCTGGGGACTGCCGGCCGGTGTGCTGATCTTTGTACTTCTGTGTGCCGTTGTCTATATGACAGGTGTGTTGTTTGCGCATCTCTCCGCATATCTGCACCGCTGAAAAAAACGCCTTGTGTGCCGGAAGTATTTACAGTACATGCCGCCGTGACAACCGGCTCAGCAACAGCAAACCACACAAAAACAGGGCTGCAGTGAACTATGCCATTCACTGCAGCTCCGTTTTTATTCAAAATCCCCGTACATTCCGACTGCTTCATCAACTGTGATTTCCCCGGTTCCGACAAGGAACGCCGCAGCCCGGGTCTGTACAGCAATGGTATCCAGAATTCCGAGCATTTCCGGAGAGATGATATGCTCTGAAGGCACCTGACCAAATGGTGCGTAAACCGAGTCAAAGGACAGATCCGTGGTAGGCGTTACCAGACGTTTTACGGAAGCCATTTCATTAAGCGCTTTGTTTGTGATGAGAAAACGCATGAATTCGTTTGTCATATCGAGATGATCACAGGTCTTGTTGACAGAGAACTCCAAAGAAGGACTATCTATAAAATATCCACCGTCTTCGGTAAGGGGAAGAGGGAAAAAAGAATAATCAAACGGTGCACTGGTGAAAGCCTCAGACTGGCTTTCCCGTTTCTTGGTTCCGGATACGGTATCACCGGTGCATATCATCATCGGCACATCCCCTTCAAAGAAGCGCATAATCACCTGGGAATAATTGTCCTCAATCTTATCGCATTCCGCAAGATCAATGCAGCCATTCCGGAGCAGCTGTTCTACTGTTTCCAATGCCGGACGCATGTATTCTCCCGCGGCGGGATCCAGCTTATTTGCAAGCGCAAGTGCTTCCGGGTTTTCGGCTAGCGCAGCTACGAACAGCGGATAGGCAACCGTATTCATAAAAGAGCTTGAGGATTTGAGGCTGTAGCCCATCATTGGACTGTCATATCCCTTGCTGCGCAGCTCTTCACAGACAGTCAGCAGTTCTGTCCAGGTTGTCGGAATACTCAGTCCTTCCTTTTTAAACAGATCGTTGTTTACCAGCATGCCATAGGTTCTGGCAAAAACCGGCACCATCAGCACATGGTCTTCCGTATCACGGCTGATCAGACGGGAACGTATGCAGTCAAGTCCCAGCCCCAGGGCAGGGTCCGAAAGATCTTCCATATGAGCAAATACCGTATCATACTTTTCATTCCCGACCATCCAGGAAAAGGAAAAGAAAATATTGGGTTTATCATTGCTGTCCAGTACCGTGCCAAGCACATTGTTATAATCATCAAGTTTCACATAGTTGAGCTCCACATTCGGATAGATTTCATTGAATCTGTCAAATTCCATCTCCAGAGCTTCAAAGTTATCATAGCTTCCGGCTACCGTGATCCTGCAGTTTGTCCCTGTGTCGAGTGACGGTTTGAATTCAGCCGCTGTTTCTTTCTGAGGTTCGCTCCCGCATGCCGTCAACGATACAAACGTGCAGAATGCCAAAATACTGCGAAAAACCTTTTTCATGATCTTTTTTCCTCCTTGATTCTGCGGATTTCCTTGATGACAAGCTTGATGTCAACGGGCTTTGCAATATGTCCGTTCATACCGGCATTCAAGCATTCCGTGACGTTCTCTGAAAATGCATCTGCTGTCATGGCGATGATCGGAACAGAGGACGCCCAGGGATTATTCAGTGCACGGATCTGCCTTGTAGCATCAAGTCCGTTCATTTCCGGCATCTGAATATCCATAAAGATGAGCGCATATTTTCCTTCTTCCGCCCGGCTCATTTTTTCCACGCAGATACGTCCGTTTTCGGCACGCTCTGTTGTAATCCCGAACATCCCGAGCATGGTGGATATGATTTCCCAGTTGATATCATTATCCTCCGCAATCAGAATGTTCATACCCTGCAGATCGGAATAATCATTCTCCGGTTCGACAGATTTTCCTTCGTTTCCGAGAAGCTCATTGAGTTTATCATACAGTTTGGAGCGGAACAGCGGCTTGGTGACGAACCCGTTTGCGCCGGCTTCCTTCGCTTTGTCCTCAATATCCGACCAATCATACGCGGATATCAGCAAAATGGGAACACCAGAATTTACTTCCTGACGAATCCGGCGGATTGTTTCGATGCCGTCAATATCCGGCATCTTCCAGTCAAGAATCACAACGCTGTAATCACGTCCGGTTTTATTCCGATGCGCAATCATACCCAGTGCTTCCGGTCCGCTTCGTGCACAGTCGGCATTTACACCGAGAGACTCGAGGGTGTCAACGGTGGTCTCCAGAAGAATCTCATCATCATCGACGACCAGGACATCCATCGGTTCAAGCATCATATCTTCTCTTTGACGGTCGGCAACAGGGAGATCCAGTGTCACAGTGAATGTAGTTCCTTTCCCCTGCTCACTCTGACAGTCGATGGTGCCGTCCATCAGATCGACCATCTGCTTTGTTATAGCAAGACCAAGACCCGTTCCCTGAATACTGTTCACTCGGCTGTCCGTCTGGCGTGAGAATGCCTGATACATATTTGCCATAAACTCCGGACTCATGCCGATACCGGTATCAGACACTATGTACGTAAGGCGCACACAGCCGGGCTTTTGGCTTTCTTCCTCGCGCATGTCCACGCTGACACTGCCGCCGGGTTCCGTGTATTTAATGGCGTTGGAAAGAATATTGATATAGATCTGGTTCAGCCGAAGCTGATCGGCATAGAGATATTCTTTTTCCATCCGGCTGATACGGAAACTGAAGTCAATGTTCTTTTCTTTAATCATCGGCTGGGAGATGTTTACGAGATTTTCCACCGTCTCAACAATGGAGAAAGTCTGCGGGCTCAGATTCAGTTTGCCGCTCTCGACCTTGGAGATATCCAGAATATCGTTGATCAGCGTAAGCAGATGATTGCCGGCCAGCGTGATTTTACGCAGATTCTCTCTTACCATTTCCGTGTCTCCAAGATTCTTTTCGGTAATTGCCGTGAGGCCGATGATTGCATTCATCGGTGTACGGATATCATGAGACATTGTTGAAAGGAAATCGGTTTTTGCTTTGTTTGCGATTTCGGCTTCCCGTGCCGCTGCCTGCAGTTTCTTGTTGAAGTAAAGCATGAAAGCCATATCAAAAACAAACAGAATGATGAGACCTGCAGACACAACGCCGATCAGCAGCCAGTTTTCGGTGCTGACCTTTAAACCGCTCGTCGGCATGAGGCTGAGAAGCGTCCATCCTTTTGCGGTTGTAATCGGGGTATAGGCAAGGATGCATTCCTCACCGCGTGAGTTGAGCATGGTAAAAGAGCCTGTTGACGAAGTGATTCTTCCAAAAAGTTCCTGGGCAGCGGAAGCATCGATGGTGTTGTATGACTTATAAAACTCAAAGAAACTGGAGTTTTTATAAGAATGACCTTTGATGATGTAATTTCCGTTCGCGTCAATCACGGAAAGCTCAACGCTTTCAAATTCCTCCTGCGGGAGAACCCATTTCTGCTCAAGCTCGGAGACCGGCAGCACACGCAGCAATATGGCTTTGCGCGGATTACCAGTAGCCGGATCATACAGCCAAACGGAATTGCAGAAGGCTATGGATTGTTCACCGTTAACCGGGTTGGTATAGGAACGGGAAATATTGATGGATTCTCCTATATCGGAGATCCAGCTCACATCGTTCAGAAAATCGAACTGTTTATAAGAAACGGCAGAATCATCCGGGTTATCCCGCCTCGCTCTCGTGGAAAAACCGGACAGTGTATCAAGATATACAATATGCGCAGAAGCATTCGGCAGCACATGAGAAATCCGAATGAAGGAAACGGCTTCCTCCATGGTCATATCTTTGCTGTTGATATAATGTGCCCAAACATCACAAATACGCTGTTCCCCGCCCAGATAGTTCTCGGTGATATGCTCCATCGTAACCGTGGTGTTTTCAAAATACTCTATCTGTCTTCGGGTTGTATTGCTGTTTTCAATGTTGGAATAAAGCACCACAAAGGCCAGCATAGCAATCATGATGAATACATTAACGACAACAACCAAAGTTCTTTTCATCTTGCTCTCCGCCTCTCACGCCGCTTAGTTTCAAAACAAGCAGAATATCTGCATTTTTTTTGTATCGTACCATAAGGATCTGTGCTTTTATAGTGCCCTTCAAAGGGAGGATGCACTTGTGTGTTATCCTTCCGCATAACGTATCATGCAGGTTCCGCAGACTGTACAGCCGCTCATCTCTTTTCAGTATAACAGACACCTCTTATCTGTATTACGGTAGTCTGTCATCCGGCGGTAAACATGAACCGCAGTTCCGGTTACATGTATTTCGTCTTTTTGAATGTCTTATACTGCCCCAGCACCGGATCGACATGTGCTTCAAGATATCTGCCTCTGACTTTGATCAGTCCTTTGTCTGCCAGCATCTCCTCCAGCAGGGAGGCAATCTCTTCGGTCAATGAAACGATTCGGTCCTTGAAGTTCTGCCGGTTGGGATGATAACCGGTTCCTTCCCAGGCTTCGCGCCGGATCTTCTCTTCTGCCAGTTCCAGTATCTTTGCGGACAGTGCACCTTCTTCATCCAGTTCCGTCATGGCCCGGTATGTCCACTTATAATACGGCGGATATTCACGCTTCATCAGGAAGAACAGCTCCATGGCTGCCTTCAGTCCCTGGGCCCTGCACATCTCCGCAGCCACCACATCACCCCGCGTCATACAGCGTGCATAATTCACCTGCAGCGCTGAGGCATAGGCATGCAGCTGTTCCGCAATGCGTGTCCGCCACACTCTGTCCGGATAATAATCCAGAAGCAGTTTTCTGAAGGCTGAGAATACGCCGGTGTCATCCCGGTATACGGCTCCGTTGACCGCGGTTTTCAGACAGGAGTGATCCAGATGATACCAGTCATCTTCACTCAGTCCGCCGCTTTCCGCATCGCATTCAATGTGCAGGATATCCGAGTAAAAATCATTGATGGTCATGACGCCTCTGCGCTCCCGCAGCCGCTCCGTATAGTTCGTCCGCTCCACACTGTCCACAAGCTCATTGTAGGCAATGGAAAGCAGATACCCGAACCGGTCCATATCCGCATTGCTCACCCACAGGCATACACCCGTGCCGAAATCATGATCCCGGGATATTTCATCATCGTATCCGAAGCAGTCAGATCCCTCTCCGGCAATACCGACCGCAATGCGGTCCTCATAGTCCGCAAACTTCGTATGTATCAGGTCTGCGACATACTGATCGTAGAACCGTCTGTTTTTTTCCATTACATCCGTCATTGTTCAAAGCCTTTCATTCCCTCCGGCACAACCGACCGGAACCGTTTCTGTTAATCCGTATTTCTCAGAAACAGCACATACCCGATGACCGCCGCAATCACTATAGGCGCTGCCAGATCGGATCCTGCCGCAAACTGATAACGGTCACCCGAAAGCAGCGCAGCATACAGAAAGTCCAGAACATTCCAGAGTATTGTGAACACTGCCATGAACACTATAAATGCCGTTGTTTTATTCATATTTATTCCCTTTTTCAGTTTATCCGCGGTGATCAGTTGTTGTCGGAGCCGAAAGATACGGAAGAAGAGCTTTCGTTATCACGCCGGTCTTCCATCATCTTTTCCAGCTGAATCACGATTGCCACGATGACATCTTCATATGCCGGCTGGTATATATCGATGCAGTATTTGTCATGGATGGAAATCATCTTCCTGCCGATTGAAGCAACCGGCTGTTCATCCGCATCCACCAGGTTGAAGGCCAGACCGAGCACATTGCCGCGGATCTGCCATCCCAGTCCCTCAATGTTTGTAATATCATCCACAATATGAAAGAGCTCATTGGACAGGGTGAAATTCCTGCCGTCTGCCATATTCACATAATGAATCTCATGAAGACTGATCGGTTTCTTTTCCAGATGCGCGATTACGTTTCCGGAAGAATCCATGATATCGGTCTCGTCCCAGATCTGAATAATGTTGGATTTGGTATAGTACTTTACATTGCCCTGCTCATCCGTAACGTCGATTCTTCTGTGGAGATCCCCCAGCTGCAAAGAGGTATATAACGAATAAACAGGCTCTCCGTAGTCGGTGATGGTGCTTCTGCCGACATCTTCCGCCGCTTCATTCACACTGTTGCCAAGTTCCATCAGCTTTGATAATAAACCCATGTTAATCTCCTTCCGGCATTACCGCTGCTTCCATTATACAAAACCGGGACAGTGCCGTCCTGCCTGATGTTCTTCCTGATGCATGAAGATGAAAAAAGACCACCGCAGTGGTCCCTTTATATGTCTGATTACTTGTTGGTGATATCGCCGCCGAAATACTTAATGGACAGCTCAGCCAGTTTTCCGGACTTGCGCATGCTATCCAGAGCTTCATTGACAGCCTTGCAGAGTTCATCCTCACCCTTGTTTACAGGATAGCAGACGGATTCGCCTTCGCTCTGGGCAACGATCTTGATCGGAGCATCCGGATGCTGTGTCATATAGTCCAGAAAAGAAACTTCGGAATTGATTGTTGCGTCGATTCTGCCCTGTGTCAGCAGTGTGATCGTTTCGCCGAATGTATCGATCGGTGTGACTTCAGCGCCGTATTCTGCCGCAATCGCTGCATATGTGGAGCCCGGGGAGTTGGCAGTGGTCTTTCCTGCGAGATCCTCAAATGTCTTGATGTCCTCATTGTCCGCAGCCACGATCAGAACTTTTCTCGTATATACATACGGATCAGAGAATTCCAGGCTCTTTGCACGTTCTTCCGTATAACCGACACCGTTGCAGACGATATCGAAGCGTCCGGACTGTACACCGGCAAGAAGGCTGTCCCAGTTGGATTCCTCAAATCTTGCCTCTACACCGAGATAGGCCGCAATCTCTTTGCCGACTTCAACATCGAAGCCGACCAGTTCGTTGCTCTTTTCGTCATGATATGTCCATGGCGACCAGTTTCCTTCGGTTCCGATGATCAGATAGCCTCTGTCCTTAACATTCTTAAGTGCTTTGCCTCCGGACGCACAGCCTGCCATGGATACCGCAGTCGCCGCCGCCAGAAGGATACCGAGTAATTTTTTCATGTTTAAGTCTCCTTTCCTAATCTCTGCCAGACAGAATCGTCTGGATGAATACTTTTGTTCTTTCTTCCTTCGGATGTGCGAAGAAGCTTTCCGAATCAGCTGCTTCCACAACCTGACCGTTTTCCATAAATACGACTTTGTTCGAAACATTGCGGGCAAAGTTCATCTCATGGGTCACCACCAGCATGGTCATGCCTTCATGAGCCAGATCACGCATAACCGCAAGAACCTCTCCGATCAGCTCCGGATCCAGCGCACTGGTCGGTTCATCAAAATAGATGATCTCCGGCTCTGTCGCAAGCGCCCTGGCAATCGCCACACGCTGCTGCTGTCCGCCTGACAGCTGAATCGGGTATGAATCAAGACGGTCTGCCATGCCGACCTTTTCAAGAGCCTGCACAGCTTTGCGCTCTGCTTCTTCCTTCGGCATCTTGCGGGCAATGATCAGTCCTTCCGTTACATTCTGCAGAACTGTTTTGTTCAGGAACAGATTGTAGTTCTGGAATACAAATGCCGTTCTCCGGCGGAGTCTGCTGATATCCTTCTTACTGATGGAATGCATATCAAACTCTTCACCTTCGAAATTCAGTGTGCCGCTGTCTGCTATCTCCAGGAAATTGATGCAGCGCAGAAGGGTTGTCTTACCGGATCCGGAAGGTCCCAGGATAGCCACAACATCACCCTTCTCCACATTCAGGCTGACATCACGCAGTGCACCGAAATTACCGAATGACTTGTTTACATTTCTGACTTCAATCATTTGGTGCCTCCATATACATTCAGTTTCTTCTCACCGTAACCCTGGATCCATGTAAGAACCGTACAGAAGATCAGGTAGATGAAACCGACTTCAAGGTAAAGCGCCAGCGACTGGTATACACGTCCGTTGATGATCTGCGTCTGTCTGAGCATCTCACTGACTGTGATCGTTGATGCCATGGATGTACTCTTGATCATGGAAATGAATGAATTGGACAGTGACGGGAATGCCGTACGGAATGCCTGCGGCAGAATAATTCTGCGCATGATCTGCCAGTAACTCATACCGACACAGTAACCGGCTTCCAGCTGACCTTTGGGAACTGCCTCCAGAGCAGCACGCATGCTTTCAGCCATGTACGCACCTTCATTAATCGCAAAGCACAGGACTGCCGAAGGGAAAGCAGGCAGAACCACACCTACCGACGGCAGACCGTAGAATACAAGATACAGCTGAACAAGCAGCGGGGTACCGCGGATAATCCAGATGTAGAAACGGCATACCTGTTTCAGGCCTTTGATATCCGCATACTGAATCACCGCAACAAGAATTGAAATGAGCAAAGCGAAGAAAAACGACAGCACTGCCAAAGGTATGGTGACCTTAAGGCCGGCCATCAGAATCTTCATAAAAGAATCAAGCAGAATCTGCAATACTCTATCGTCCATATCAGGTTTATTTATAACAGAAAACCAATGTAAAAAAAAGAGACAAAACCGCTCATATGAAAACCGGGAATGCAACAATTCCCAGTTTACTGCACATATTTACATTTTTGTGCATAACCCGCCGGTTTACGTGCCGGGTACATTATGCTGTATTCCTTTAAAGACAGGTCAGTTCCATCATGCTGATCAGCACCCGTATTCCCTGCAGATACGCCCTTACGGAGATTCTCTCGTTGGTGCCGTGAACACCTGCAGCACGGATATCTTCCTGTTCCAGGAACGGACCGAACCGCATGCAGCAGTCACAGATTTCTTCATAGCTTCTCGCGTCTGTAGCCGTGGTGTTGACGGAAGGCACAAAGACGATATCCCCGAAATAGTGGGAGAGAACCTGCTGCAGTGAACGGAATCCCTCCGTATCAAAACGGGACTGCCTGGATGCTTCATTGGCGACAATGAACTCAGCCTTAATATCATCACCCGCAAGCTTACGGCAGTGCTCAAGAAGTCCGGCATCCGTATCCTGCGGCGCAAGACGGAAATTGATTACAGCTTCCATGTGCTGGGGCATGACATTGCCGGCCTGGGAACCGCCCGATATCATGGTCGGTGCTATTGTTGTGTGAATCTGGCTGTTGAGATCGGGATGGGCCAGAAACAGTCTGATGATCTCCTGTTCATTGGCTTCTGTATCACGCACTGCTTCTTTGAACGGTCCTTCATGCATGTACGGTGTCAGGATCCGCAGGGTTTCCTTAGCGCACTCCGGCAGCACATTTTCCAGCGGATGATCTACGATTGCCGCAATTGCCTTTGCCAAAGCCCCAAG
Source organism: Solobacterium sp. (assembly GCA_017459725.1). Classification (GTDB taxonomy): domain Bacteria; phylum Bacillota_I; class Bacilli_A; order Erysipelotrichales; family Erysipelotrichaceae; genus Bulleidia. The sequence continues at coordinate 18,676 of JAFUCL010000025.1, forward strand.
AGATGTGCCGTTGAACGGATTGGAACTGTGTCCGCCTCTCGATTCCGCCGACAGCTTCAGATCCGCATATCCCTTTTCATACATACCGATACTGCCGACCGCAGTATCCGCACCGAAGGCATCACCGCTGCCGACTCTGCCGCCTTCATCCAGTACATATTCCAGCTCAACCTGCTGTTCCTTCAGATACCGGGCAATCTGAATCGCACCTGTACCGACCGTTTCCTCATCCTGTCCGAAGGCAAGATATACGGTCCGGCGGAGTTTCCTGCCGTGTGCCAGCAGATATTCCATGCTTTCCAGCTCGGCTATAAGCATATTCTTGATATCCAGGGTTCCGCGGCCCCAGATATACCCGTCCGCAACGTCCCCGCTGAACGGTCCGTGCAGCCAGTCTTTCTCCGTTCCCTGCACAACCGGAACCACATCCTGGTGTGCCATAAACAGAGCAGGTTTCAAAGAAGGATCACTGCCCTGAATACGGATCAGAATACTGTAATCAATCTCCCTGTATTCTCCCTGCTTCATGATTGCCGGATACCATTCCTGCAGCTTCCTGTGCAGCTCATCAAAAGCCGGATAATCGATCTTTGCTGTATCCATATAACTGGTTGTATTGATCCGGACTGCTTCAGAGAGATGTCTGACGGCACTGTCCGCATTCAGATCGTCATACTCATGTTCATTTCTGTACAGTGTATAAATATCCATAGTCTGCATTGTCCTTTGCTGTATATATGAAACGATCAACCGATATCGTACTGAACGCCGGCGGGAGCTGCTCCGATAATCATCGCTCCGGCCGCATCGATTGCCTGATACTCCTGTTCGGGTGCACTCAGTGTACGGCGGCACAGCGGCATGGCGCAGATGTCGACAACATCCCCCGTATCTACCGCATCCACCGCATACGCAAAGACAAGATGATACCAGCCGTCATTGTTCTGCACAATCATCGTCGTAACCGTATCCGCACCTTCATACGGCTTATAGCGCTGCACGGAACGTACAACCGCATCCTCAATCCGGATCAGTGCGGGAGAACCTCCTTCGCTGAATCCTTCATAGGTGAATGCTTCATCATACGCCGGCTCGGCAGCCATCTTTCCTTCAAACAGCTCCGCATGTTCTGTTATGTATGAGAACTGCTCTTCACTGAGACAGTACGATTCACTCCGCATGCCCTCAAGATATGCAATCCTGGCAGCCGCAGTATCCTGCAGGTTTCCCTTCTCATACAGCACGGGATACGACTTATCCGTATTCTTATAATGAACTGTCTTTACCAAAAGACCGTCAAACGTATTCCCGGAGAAGCCTCCGTCAAGTTCTGTTTCCCCGTCATCAGCCGCATATACGAATGTGCCTCTGCCTTCCGCCAGACCTTCACGCACATCGCCGCTGTAGCTGCCTGAAAGCACCCCGTCCGGTGTATCAATGGTAAATTCCGGAACAATCAGTGTACCCGTTCCATCAGGCACACCCTCTGTCCAGGTTCCGTTGTATGAACAATCCGGTGCGTCAAACATTCCCGTACCGGACGGAAGAGTGCCGGATACCTCACCGGTATATACACCGGTGAAGTTCTTCTCTCCAAAGGAAGCACTGTACGGCACACTGAATGTTTTTCCGGACACAAACGTTCCTTTCTCAAATACACCTTCGGCAGAGACACTGTGATCCATTACGGCTGTCCCTTCCCCGTGCGGCAGTTTCCTGCGCACTTTTCCCGTATACACTGCAGGCATACTGTTTCCGAATACGGTAATATCCACTGGCTCTTCCTTCGCTGAGCATCCGGTCATAAGCAATACCGGCAATAAAAGCAGTACAATCTTTTTCATGGTATTCATTGTATAACAGGACAGCAGATGTTTCGGACTATCTTTTCAGCCGGAAATCGCTTACCATAATCGGTATGAAGAAAATGATGTCAATTACAGCATGTCTCTGCGCCTGTCTGCTTGCCGCGGTACAGCAGGTACGGACGGTTGATGCGGAAATGGTGAACAAGGCCTGGGGACAGGGATCTTCCAATACGTTTATCCTCGGCTCCAACAACACCGTCGGATCAGCCGTAAATGTTTACAGTCTTAAAGACACCGATAGCGGCGTCATCCATCACACCGGCAACTTCAACGGCATCAACTATGACATGCTGGAGGTTAAGCCTTCCGAGACGACCTTTATCAGAGTTGATTACATGGGACATGCGGAATGGCTCAGTGAAATATACGACTGGGGACTGATCAGCGAAGGATACCAGCGGGTCGGCGGCACCAATGCCAATTATTATGCATGGCATACAGAACCCAACTGCGGAGAACCTGTAGGCGGTCTGCGGGTGGCCGGCAAATGGACGGATTTCCAGGGCAGACCGAATGTACCGGAATACGGCAGCGGCTATGTCACGGCATACTGGGACAGAACCGGTCTGATGCGTCTGGTATACAGCGGTGAAGATGCCATCAACGACACCGGATGGATCGGCGAGAAAGTCGAATCGGAATGCGCACTTTCCGGATCATATACATATATCGTCAACGGCGAAAGAAAAGACCTGACCGATTGCTACGGATGGTATGAGTACCATTACAACGATTATGCATTCTGCTGCCTGGCCCAGAAAAAGGACGGAACATATTTCCTGATCAGTTTCTGGAACGGTATGCGCGATCAGTATGTACAGGATTTCCTGCTTGAACTGGATGTATACAATGCACTGCGTCTGGACGGCGGCACAAGCACCTCCATGTGCTATGAAGAAGACCTCGTCAAAGAAGCAGAATAAACTGTGCCCAAATAATCGAGTAGGAGGGAGTGATTAGCTCCCGTCCTCTCACAGCACCGTGCGTACGGGTCCGTACACGGCGCTTCCAATACTTAGAACATAAACTGCAGTTGAACCGGATAAGAATGAATACGCTCGTAGGCTTTGATCAA
>JAFUCL010000026.1 GCA_017459725.1 Solobacterium sp.
GGCTTTCTTACGGACGCAATATGGTCCAAGGAGGAGCACGTCACACCAATGCCCTCTCATTCTAACAGTTTTAACAATGAGAGGATGTAGTCCTGGCTGGCTGTCAGGTATTACACCCTGTACCTATATAGTAGGAGGAGGTACTGATGTTCAAGCTGTACACAACAAAGGATTTGACCAGGATGTTGCATTGCAACGAACACGTAATCGGGTATTACCGGAAGTACGGGATGCTCAAGGGCATCAGAGTAGGGCATGGATACGCTTACTCTGAACAGGAAATCGAGCAGTGGTATGAGCATTACCGCGGGTGCGATCTCAGCAACGAAGACGCTGTGCGTATTGCGGTAAAACTGCGCGGAATACCTGATTACAAAAAGAAAAGCGCTGTCTCCAGCAAAGATCCAGGCGCTTTATCTGCGGCTATTCGAAGCCGCTCTCATTATAGCACAAAGGAGGAACAGGAATGAGAGCACACACTATTCAATCATCTTCTGCGGCAAAGCGCTGCCGTCTTCGCAATGTACTGCGGCGTTGTGGTGATCTTTTGACCGGAGCACTGTATGCTGGTCTGTTTGTTTATACCTGGCTGGCATTCTTCAAGTTCATCTGAGAGGAGTCACTATGAGCAAAGAATACTTTGAAATGCGGGAAGCTGATTATACCTTGCGTATTGCCAACCTCGACCAGATGCGTAAAAGAGCAGCTGCAAGAGGTCAGATCCTGCTTGCGAAGAGCTGCGCGAAACAGATCACAGATCTGGAACATCGCCTCGAGCTTCTTCGGCAGGAGCGGTCAGCTGCAGAGGTTTCTGATGACTGAAGCAGATACACGAAAGGCTCTCCTGCGGGAAGCCTCTGAAGAACTCCTGCAGGCTTATCTGGCACTGTACAAGCTTCATTATCCGCTCGGTCTTAAACGAGCTGCGGAAATCTGTGCCAGTTTATTGGAATTGATGGTCGAAGTAACGACTTTGGAGATTGAAGAATATGAAATTTGAAATAACGAAAGGGAAGATCCCGTCTGCAATCAGACTTGTTGCATATGGGGCTGAAGGAATCGGGAAATCGACCTTCGCCTCTAAATTCCCCAATCCGCTCTTCATTGATGTAGAAGGCGGCACTCATCAGCTGGATGTTGCACGGTTCCCGAAGCCGGAGAACTGGCATGACCTGCTCGAGGAAATCGATGCGGTCATTGAAGAACCAAACGTGTGCCGGACTTTGGTAATCGACACGATCGACAGAGCAGAAACGCTTCTGATAACGCAACTGCTGGCAGAAGCAGGTGTTGATTCGATTGAAAAGTACGGAGGCGGTTATGGCAAGGGCTATACAGCCATTCAGGAACGCTTCAATAAAGATTTTCTGGTCCGGCTGGACAGACTCATCGCAAAGCGGGTAAACGTAGTGCTGCTTGCACATGCCGCTATGCGCAAACTGGAGTCACCGGATGATCCGCCTTATGACAGGTGGGAGTTAAAAGTCAGTAAGAAGGTGGCGCCGCTGGTCAAGGAATGGGCGGATATTCTGCTCTTCATGAATTACGAAGTAATGGTCATTGAGGAGAATGGCAGGAACAAGGCAAAGGGAAAGGCACACAGAAAGATGCATGCCAATCACAAGCCGACATACGATGCCAAGAACAGATATGGTCTTCCGGATGACATGGATTTGGATTTTGAACCGCTCCGGAAGATATATGACGGCACTGTCCCGGTACAGAAAGAGCCATCCGTCCTGAACGTTGATACACAGACCGATATTCCAGTCGAAGGTGATGTCCGGGAAGATATCCGTGATGAGCTCCTCCGGAGACTTGCGGCAGCAGGTGTTGGCAGGCAGAAATTCGAAGCCTGGCTTGTGGCAACCGGCAGACTTGCGCCGGGCTGTACAGTCTATAACCTTTCCGGTACGCAGGCATCTGCGATGCTTGAGCACATTGATACATTGGTGAACAGTCTGAAAGGAGATAACTAAATAATGGCAGACATGTGGGATAACACACTTCCTGAAGAAACAGAACAGGAACATATCGTTTTAAAACCAGGAACATACACGTTCCAGGTGGTAACAGCAACAGGGAAAATATATGAGCCGAAACCGACCAGCAGGATTGGCCGCTGCGCACAGATAGATCTGCGTCTTCGGTGTGAGTCAGACCGGGATGTCACCGTTTTTGACAGTCTTTATGCAGATCCGAGCACAGCATGGAAGCTGACAGCCTTTGCAAAGTGTATTGGTGTTTACCATCAGAACATGACGCCCAGAGAGCTGCTCAAGGAATGTGAGGGCGGCATCGGGCAGGTGAACTTGATCGTGGAAGAGTATAACGGCAAGAAACGCAACAGAGTGAAGCAGTACATCCCAGCAGTTGTGGCTCCGGATGATCTGCCGTTCTGATGAAAAAGTGGAAATATATTCTCGGCATTGATCCCGGCAATATCGAATCCGCATATGTCCTGGTCGATGCCGACACACTCCGGCCTATCTCTTTCACGAAGATGTCGAATGAGCTCATGTACGCGCACATGGTTGATGCTGTCCGGAATCTGCAGCTGGAGTCCACGGATAACATGGCTGTAGCAATCGAGATGATCGCATCATACGGAATGCCGGTAGGCGCTGAAGTGTTTGATACATGTGTGTGGATCGGGAGGCTTGAGGAACGGCTGCGGAAGTTCCCGGTCTCCCGGGTCTTCCGGAAGTACGTAAAGTTGACAATCTGCGGATCTCCCAGAGCCAATGATGCCAACATTACGCAGGCACTGGTGGATCGCTTCGCTCCTGGAGAGCCAAATCGCGGTAAAGGAACAAAGAAGGATCCGGGCTTCTTTTACGGCTTCCGGAAGGATATATGGCAGGCTTTCGCGGTTGCCGTTACTTTTCATGATTTGAAGGAGGGATGATATATGCCGGACATAATGTCCGCTGCACTTGATTATGCGAGCAAAGGGCTGGCTGTTATCCCGCTGCAAGGGAAAATACCTCTAACTTCGCACGGCAGCCATGATGCCTCCAAGGATCCGGAACAGATCAGAGACTGGTGGACAATGTGGCCGAATGCCAACATTGGCATAGCGACCGGGAAAACAACCGGATTATATGTTATTGACGCGGATGAAGATCCTGAAAAAGGAAAGTTCGGATTGACTTCTATCCGCCAGTGGGAAAGACGAAACGGCACACTTCCGGAGACCTGCACGGTCAGGACCGGAAGAGGCGGCCGTCATTATTACTACTTTGATAAAGATGAGCATCCGAATGCCAATGACATCATCAACGATGTGGATGTACGGGGAGAAGGAGGTTATGTGGTCGCTCCGCCTTCTGTGCATCCGGATACCGGTGCTGCATATGAATGGGAAACAGGATCCATTCTGGAACGCGGAGCGAGCCTGGCAAACGATGTGGTCCGGCATTTCCTTGGCACAAGAAAAGAAAAAGCGCCTGAAGATGTATTCCAGATCATGGAGCACATTCCTGACGGCAAACGGACAACGTCACTGCTCTCACTGCTGGGGAAAGAAATGGAAAGACACCAGCACGATGCAATAATGCGTAGTGAATTACAGAATCTGATACTCGATCTTATAGTCGATGGCACAGGGGATACATTCCTGCGGATTGCAGGAGAGCCAAAGGTGGCTGAGCACGGTAATATCCTGTATGCATCCTATCTCCCTGAATGTGTTGCAGAATATGTCAGCAGGTACGGGTTCGGGCTGATCAATGACATGGTTAAGGCTGTTGCGGCAAAGCTTAAGGAAGACATCCAGAAGACGGAGGGCGAAGCATGAGGTTCAAAATCATCGCCAGAGCTGAAGCCTTTGACCATCTCCAACGCGGAGACGGCGATGTCTATATTGTCGAGGCTATCAATGACGACACACCGCTTGGATTGCTTAGGAACGCGGAGGGCTTCCTGCTGGGCATTCCGGAAGAACAGGCACAGGAGCCGAAGACGGAAGCGCCAGCAGCAGAAGAGGCGCCGAAGGAGGAGAAAACGAAGCTGCCGCCGAGAAGACCGCGCATCGACCAGGGCAAGGTCATGGCACTGCACAGAGCAGGTTGGAACGTGAGCAGCATCGCGATGGAAGTCGGCTGCACATCTCAGTCGGTCCGGAACATCATCGAGAAGCACGAGGGCGGGGAAGCAAACAATGACACTTATCAGAAGAATTAAAGGCTTATCAACATCAACAGGGATGAAGGTGATCCCGGTTATAGTACATTTCACCAGCGACAATCACGGCGAGACTCTGTCACTCATGGCGGACGGTCATCAGATCACGGTCAATTATGCGGATATTCTGAAAATCGTGGAACGTGAACGGGCGAAGGGCTACACAGATGGTCATTTCATAACGAACGAGGTTGATGATGCATGAGGTTGATTGATGCTGATGCACTGAAAGAGGACATCGAAAGATTCTATAGACCGTTGTGTGATGGTTCCCACATGAAAGACTTTGTGCTTAATCAGATTCTTACAGATATCGGGAATGAAGTAACGGTGGAAGCTTCGCCGGTCATATATTGCAAAGACTGCATGTATCAGAAAAAACACAAAGCAATCTTCTATTGTGACCTGTTCAAAGAATGGGAGCCTTTAGGCGAAGACAACCAGTTCTGCAGTAACGCAAGGAGGCGAAGCAAGGACAGAGAAAAAGACGGTGCTGACACGAGCGTATGAAGTGCCGGAAGTGCAGACAAGGTGACAGATTTGGTCGCTTAACTCTTATTGAACCGACACGAGACAGAACCAGAAACGGCGCAATAATATGGCACTGCCGGTGCGACTGCGGAAAGACGGTCTTAAGATCAACGGAAGCATTGCGCACCAGCGAGCGTCTGGGATGCATTCAGTCATGTGGATGTGCTAAACCGCACGATATCGGTCAACGTGAAAAAGATTCGCCAGACAGAATTCGCAAAGCACGTGAAGGCCTTGGACAAATCGACGGTACTACGATGCAGGGAATCTGTCGGCTGAAGCTAAACAGGAACAACAAAACTGGACACGCTGGCGTGGGAATTCACAAAGGACGATACAGAGCACGGATCACGCTGCGCAGGAAGGATATCTATCTCGGAGAGTTCGACACATATGAACAAGCAGTGCAGGCACGGGTAGAAGCAGAAAGAAAGTACTTCGACCCGATCCGGGAAGCGTACAACGCAGAAAAGGGAACATACAGAAATCCGAATGACAGAACAGAAGGAAACAAACAATGAATGATAAAGTGTTGAGCTTCAAGTGCGATTTAGAAAACTACAAGCACATCAAAGCCCTGCTGAACGAACGCAAGACTCAACTTTTATCCAGCTCATGAGAGGTGTCAATTCTATTGGTTATTCAGCAGACTCTGGAGCAGAAAACTTAATCATAGAAATCAGCTACAGGCTGAAGTATGTGAGTGCATAACATGGAAGTTAGAATCTACGATGCGGAAATGATGTTCCAGGGGCTGATTGAGAATCAGACATCTGTAATGTGGAACCGCAAGTATTATGAGCCGGGAGACTTCCAGATAAACTGTCCGTCAATCGCAAACAATATGGACCTGTTGAAGCTTGGCAGACTTATATGGATGCGTGGGGCAGCTGAAGCCGGAGTCATTGAGTCAATTCGGATGGAACAGAACGCTGTGAAGAATGATATGGTGATCAAAGGCCGTTTCCTGTCATCCTATATGACCAGACGGTTGATCAGGCCGACATACACAGCCACAAACAAAAAAATCGAGCTTGTAATGAGGGAATTGCTGACCAATGCGGAAGCAATTCCCCTTGTTCAATTAGGATCACTTAAGGATTATTCCGAAGTAGTAACGATGCAAGCAACGTACAAAAATCTGCAGGAATACGAAACAAAGCTGGCTAAGGCAGCAAACATTGGTTACCGATTCAGACCAGACTTCACTAACAAAACAATCACATTCGAGCTTTACAGAGGGGTTGACCGATCTGTTGCACAGACAGATGTGCCGCGTGTTATCTTTGCACAGACATACAACAACATTAATTCAGCGACTTATGAAGAGAATGACCAGTTGCTGAAGACCGTGTGTTATGTCGGCGGTGAAGGCGAAGGAACTGATCGAATCATTCAGGTTGTCGGTGATGACACACTGACCGGACTGGAACGACGGGAGCTGTTCTTAAATGCATCAGATGCCCGGAAAGAAGACGGAATGACAGACGCAGAATATCGCGCGGTGCTCACCGAGAGAGGTACAAACGCACTAAATACAGCTGCGTATTCACAGTCATTCGAATGTGTGACCGAGGCAAACGGCACTGCATTTGTGTACAAAACAGACTATGACCTAGGCGATGTGGTCACAGTAACGAAAGAAAACTGGGGAGTAAGCGCAAATCTGCGCATCACCGGACTGACGGAAGTCTACGAATACGGCGCAATGAAAGTTTCGCCAGTGTTCGGTACACCGTTGCCGGAGAAGATAGATTGGAAGGAGCAATGATATGGCTGACAATGATTACGGTCTTTTTTGGAACTCGGTGAACGGTGACCGCAAATACGATGCGGATTCATTCGAGATCTGGGCGAAGAAGTTCTTCACTACCGGAGTGTTTAATGGCGACCTGCAGGTCACAGCTGACGGTGGAATGAACGTCTTGGTAGGCACTGGATACTGTTGCATTGAAGGAAAAGTAAAATTTTTCGATACAGCTGTTTCACTGACGATATCATCGCCGTCCGGCGTATATCCTAGAATTGACAACGTTGTTATCGAACGGGACGATATTAACCGCCGGATCATTGCTAAAGTACAAGAGGGTGCCTTGACTGGAGATGATCCGACAGCACCTGAACCGATTCGTGAAAACGGTGTTTATCAGATTGTGTTAGCACAGATATATGTGAGTGCGAATGCTACTGAAATCAGACAGGATTATATTACCGATAAGCGTGCTGATAACTCTGTTTGTGGATGGATCGTCGGAACCGTCAGCAGAGTAGATGTGCAGCAAATGACGGCGCAGGCAGAAGCTGATTTCGAAAATTGGTACGAAGCCGTGAAAGATCAGTTGAGCGAGGATGCTGCAGGGCATTTGCAGTTGGAGATTGACGATATCAACGACAAGATAGACCGCACAGCAGTGGCTGCGACAATGACGGCAACAGGTTGGAATAACGCCGTATATTCGTTTGAATCATCTTATCCATCTACAACATACGATATCGAAATTGAACCGAACGGGGATGCCATTACCACTGCACAGTTGGATGCCTGGGGTCAGGCTCGTCTTGTAGGTTCGGTTACTACAAATACCGTTAAAGCATGTGGAACAGTACCATCAATCGATATCCCGATCGTTATTAAGGCGGTGAAAAAATAATGGCTGCAACAGTTAAAAACTATGGTGGATCAGTCGCATTAACCGGTGATGCAACAGCTGCTGATGTTCTCAATGGGAAACATTTCTACAGTACCGATGCAGGGAACAGATTAACGGGCACGATGGCAAACAATGGTTCCAACGTAAATGCAACGGCAGTAATATACGATTCCGGAATCGGCACTTATGCTCGTTTTCCATCTGGATATTACGAACCATCCGCAAGTGCATATTATCCGGATACAAGCTATGTAAAATTGACTGCGGATAAGATTGGGACTGCGGCAGCCAGCGATGTTAAGTCAGGAGTGAAATTCACCAGTAGCAAAGGCGCAAATATTTCGGGCACGTTCGCAGGGCAGGAAAAGACAGTAAATTCAAGCACAACAACGCAAACGGTAACTCCCGATTCGGGCAAATACTTGAGCAAGGTTACTGTTAATGCTATGGCAAACAAAGGCGCTATCACAGGCACTGTTGGCGTTGGCGGAACGTATTCAAGCACGCAGAACGGTTATGTTACGACTATCAAAGTGACTGGACCAACGCTGTCCGGCACGGCGACAGCGCCGTACGTTTATGACGGCAAGACCTTTTACAAGGATAACGGAACAAAGCTCACAGGAACAATGGCGGTTCAAGGCACGAAAACATACACCATCGACCCCGGTGAAACGCAAACAATTCCGCAGGGATACCACAGTGGAAAAGGTTCCGTGACGGCAACAGCGGCGGCGGCGGCACTCACTAAAAAAGTTTGGGATGAAACTGATATGACGTCCTATACTTCATACACACACACCACTACTACCGCATATACGAGTTGTCTTATCATCGCATGCTCACTGGTTTTACAGACAAACGAGGACTTGGTCATTTCTACGAACGCAGGTAGCGTAACAAAGATTGAAGCAGGAAGATTCAAGGACTCAAGCACCGCAGGATTTTGCGCGGCTGTTGCGATTTACAAAGGGGCAAACATCACAAAGGGAGCAAAGATAACTGTCAAGACGTCCTCAAGCCATACACTATGGGGCATGGGATTGTATGTTCTTGCGTAATGGAGGAAAGCAATGATTACATTTGGAATAGAAAGCTTTACGGAATTGTCTGTGACAATTACAGACACGAGCGCAGTCATTACAGTATCTGGTGATGGCACTACATTTGCAAAGCTTGAAAAAGCTGTAAACGCGGCAAAAGGAACGTTCACGCTGAACGGGGTTGTGTATACTGGCTTTGAAAATCTTATTTCAATTCAGAAGATGTATGATACAGGGATTGAAGGTGTTACAACAACGTACGATGTTATCCTGCGCAACACCAATAATTCGTTTGAAATCATAACAGGCGGTAGCAACCTCACCATTGATGAAGCAATGTCTATTCGTAAGGACATTGAGAACATGACAAAGAATATTGCCGATGAAGATTCAGAAGCGTACGCATGGGCATTCCCTGCATGGAATGGAAACTCCGTTGCATATGTTGTCGGCGACAGGGTGGCATATGAAACGCTTTTGTATAAATGCGTACAGGCACACACATCACAACCCGACTGGACTCCAACTGCGGCTGTATCACTTTGGGTGCGAGTCACAGACCCGGCTATTGAATATCCAGACTGGGTTCAGCCAGCAGGGGCACACGATGCATATAACAAGGGCGATAAAGTAAGCCATAATGGTAAACACTGGATTTCAGATGTTGATGCTAACGTTTGGGAACCGGGTGTATACGGATGGAGCGAGGCAACAGAGGGGTAATACCTCACCTGTATGAGCGACTTTTTAAAAGTGATGCTCTTAGGACTAATCATGGTGACACTGATTATCCTTTTTTTTAGACCGTTCATGGTGATGGGGGCTTTCCATGATTCCTGACGAATTCATAGAAAAATTCAATGGCAAAGAGTATGCCGAGACTCCGGAACTCGGTGCACAGTGCGTCTATGCGTATAAGCTGTTCTGCGACTGGTGCGGAGTCGGGCAGTATCCGACCGGCACCGGCTGGGCAAGTGGCTACTGGGAGCTGAGGTATCAGCAGTCAAAATCTTATGAGAACTTCGATTTCTTAGTCGGAATCGACCAGCTGCGGAAAGGTGACTGGTGCATCTGGAGCAAGAATTCATCCTGTCCGTATTCGCACATCGCAATGTTCACCGGCTACGCTGAGCCAGGCTATGGTTATTTCTTCGGGCAGAATCAGAGTTCCTTCAGAGGCTTCACAACGGTCAAGATCCGGCTGGACTTTGCCGGTGTGTTTCGCTGGCGAGGATGGGAGAAAAACGTTATGGAAGAACTGACAAAGGCGACCGTCTTGGTCAACAATCTGAATATCCGGAGATCTCCGTCACTTGGCGGTGAAGTCATCGGTCAGTGCAAACTGAATCAGACTCTGAGTGTCTATGGACTGGTTCAGAATGACGGCTACAAGTGGCTTCAGCTTTATGACGGATGGATCGCATGCAAGGCAGACTGGGTCGAACTGGAAGATTCTTCCGATGCTGAGAAGAAAATAGACTGGTACCTGGAACAGATCGGCAAGGCAGACAGGCTGATTACAGAAGCGCAGAAAGTGCTGAGAGGTGAATCATGAAACTGAACAACAAGACTTATGACTTGCTGAAAATCCTGTGCACCACGGTCTTACCCGCAGTCGCAACACTGTTTATTGCGGTCGGTCAGATCTGGCACTGGGATACAGCGAATCTGATTGCTGCAACCATCACGGCAGTGGCAACTTGCATCGGAACTATTATTAAGATGTCCTCAGATAGCTACTGGGGTGGAAATGGGGTCGGCTGATGGAACCAATACTCATAAACGGCCACCACATTGTCGCTATACTGATTGCGTTATTCGGCAGCACCGGCTTCTGGGCATGGCTGAGTTCCAGGCTTAACAAGACGAACAACACGCAGACAGCGGAGACTCTCAATATGGTGAAAAGCCTCAAATCAGAGTTTGAACTTGAGCGGGCTATTACTGCCAGGCGTTGTATTCTGAACTTTAACGGTGAGTTACTGGAAGGCCGCAAGCATACAAAAGAATCATTCGATCAGATATTGTCCGATATTGATTCCTATGAATTGTATTGCCGTACGCATCCGGAGTTTCAGAATAACCGGACCACTCTGAGTACGCAGCATATTAAGAACGTTTATATGAATTGCGAATCAAAGGGTAACTTCTTGTCATAAAGGAGGTGATCCTCATATCTGCCGAATTGGACTGGCGCATCAATGCCAGCCCGTTCAATCTTTGCCACTGCCTTCGGGTGGTGGCGTTTTATTTTTCCCCACAAAATCCCCACAAACTACAGTCAATAAGCAGACACGATACTGACATCATAGAGATGCGGATTGCTGAAAAACGGCTTTGCTATGCGTGTTTTGACGACTTACAAACAGCTTGCATACATTGAGATATCTCCCTTCAGCTCCACCATTAACAAGAGACGGGACCATATAAGGCCCCGTTTTTGTATAAAAGTCCGAATTTGCACAGTGGACCTGAGTGCGATGTAAATCAACCTGTATAATGGTAGTTGTCCGAGAAAGGGACACCAGGAAATTTCTACGGGTTGATTAACGCTGGGCTTGGCGGTTCCGTTAATCAATCCTTAGAA
>JAFUCL010000027.1 GCA_017459725.1 Solobacterium sp.
GTCGAACTCTTTGAACAGTATCCGAATCTTTACGGAGATCTTTCTGCCAACAGCGGCGGAAACGCGGTCATGCGGGATGAATCATTCGGACTGAGATTCTTGGAAAGGTTTCAGGACCGGCTGATGTTCGGGACGGATATGGGCTCGCCTGATATGGAATTCCCGCTTGGAAAATGGCTGGATCAGAAGCTGGCAGAAAGCGTTCTTTCCGAAGAAGCATATTCAAAAATATGTTGGAAGAATGCCATGCGGGTTCTGGGAATCAAGTAGCTCTTTACCGGTTCCTGCAGAAGTACATGCATGTTCACGCATTCGATTACAGCATTTCACCGAAAAAGAATGGCGAAAAACTGATCTGGGGCCTGTCAAGTAGACAAGGAAAATAAATCACTGTACAGACATCACAAAAATATGGAGGATAGAGTAACCTGTCCTCCATATTTTCATGGTGTCGATTGCGTGCTCTGCTTTTATTCTTTATACGCATTGTGAATTGTTTCGGTTATTTTCCGGTAGCCGTCATAGAGGATATTGACGGGCTGACGGACCATGAAGTGGGTGACACCCGGCATATCCAGGTATTCCGTGACTTTGGCCGGATCGTTGAGGGTGACGGAACAGCATTTGCCGAGTCTGCGGCAGGCTTCGGCTGCTTCGCGTACAGCCTGTTCGACCAGCGGGTGATCCTGCTGTCCGGAAACACCTTTGGCATTGGCAAGGTCGGATCTGCCGACGCTGATGGTGTCAATGCCTTCCGTGCTGATGATCGCATCGAGGTTGTTTACACCTTCAACGCTTTCGATGATGGCGGAGATGACCAGTTCGCGGTTGGCAGCGGCTGTATTCACCGGACCTTCGCAGGCATATCTGTTTGAGCGCACATTCGGGCAGACACCGCGGTTTCCTTCCGGTGCATATCTTGCATTGCGTACGGCTGCTGCGGCGATCTCAGCATTGTGCACGTCCGGTATGCGCAGGGCGGAAACACCGAGATCAAGCACCTTGGTCATGGTGTCCGCATCCTCTGCCCGCACCCGTGCCATCACAGCCATGCCGACCGCATCTGCCGCATAGATCAGCTGGCGCAGATCGGCTACCGTAAGACCGTCATGGATCAGATCAAGAATGACATAATCAAGCCCGGCATATTTCAGCACTTCAATGATCTGCGGGCTGGGAATCGTGATGTAGCATCCCATAAAGTGTCTGCCGGATTCCAGCAGGGAACGGAAGGTTGTACGCATGTTTACTTCTCCTTGGCGGATCTTTTCCGCTGTATGTATTCAAAGACAAATATGAGGACGGTGAGGACAAAGCCTGCCCCGGTGCAGAGAATACCTGCTTTGAGACCGGGTGTCATGAAACTCAGTTCAATGCGGTGGCTGCCGGCTTCAAGCGGGATGCCCATGAAACCGAGATTGACCGGAACCGTATCGATCACAGCACCGTTGTCGCGGACAGTCCAGCCGCTGTTGTCCGGCACTGCAATGTACAGGATATTCGGAGAGGACAGTTCAATCGAACCGGCCAGATAGTTCGTGGTGCGTATATCCGCTGAGAAGCGGACTGCTTCCCCGCCGTACTTTGCATAGTCAGGCAGATCTTCTTCACTGCAGTAGAGAGCTTTTTCAAGGTCTGCGGTTGTATGCAGAGCGGAAAGAGGCTCTACGGATGCCATCGTATAGCCGAAGCCACGGTATGAGAGCGAACGGTATACGGAGAGATCCGAGATCTGTGATACATATTCGAAGGACAGTTCCGGAGGCAGGGATGCTTCATCCTTGGCCAGCCAGTATTTTACACCAAGCGCATTGAGCGCCCAGGGATCCGTGATATCAAGACGGATCTGGTCGGTTCCGCACAGTTCAAGGAACGGCAGGATATTCGTATCATAGGTGGACTCATATGTACGCGCCGAGAGATAGCCGTATTTCAGTGATGTGTTCATATTCAGACCGGAAGGGATTACATCCTCCATGCCGATCTGGGTGCGGAAGATCAGTTCATCATCCGTATCCTGCAGATAGCGCATCATGGATTCGTTGATCCGCCAGCCGCCGTCCGGCACATCGATATACCATGTATTGCACATCAGAGCAGCGTATGCAATAACCTGCACAAGGGTCAGTATGTAAGCAGCGGTCCTGTTCCGGTACAGCAGATACAGGGTGAGCATACCGGCAATGATACACACGGCAATGGAAAGCATGTGCAGCAGATGTGCGGGCAGCTGCGCTGTTCCCGTCAGCGGCAATAATACAGCCAGCAGGGCACAGATGCAGAGATAGATCATACCGGGTTTCCTCAGATCCTTCGGGGCTGTATCTTCATCCAGACGTCTTGCGGCAAGGGCAAGCATCAGGAATTCAATCACAAAGTTCCACCGCATGGACGCATCCGAGAAGCCGTGCATCGCCGAAGAGAGCGGTTTGATCAGCACCGCTGCCAGCAGTCCGCAGAGGGGAAGCGCCCAGATTCTGTTCTTACGTATATACGAGAAAGCAGCCGTGAGCGGGATGATCGTAATGAACTGCGAATACCAGTATCCGTAGGCATTGTCATTGATCTGGAAGATATTGGGGAAACGTGAATACAGCGGGAAGGGTGCCGTCACAAAGCTCATGATGTATCCCACCGTAACCTTCAGCGGCCAGAAGATACCGGAGGCTTCGCTGTGGCCGATACGCGGATTGGAAAGAATATACAGGATGGCAGGCACGGAGAGGAATCCCGACAGCAGGAATCCGACCAGGTAGCACCCCAGCAGCTCCGCCGCATCCTGCAGAAATTCCCTGGCGCTGTGCTTCATCTCTGCTTCGCGGGCAGCCGCCCAGATCAGCAGGAACAATGACAGCGGCCACATGTAGTAGAAACTGTGGTAGAACAGCACCGCCGATGCCAGGATAAACGGCAGCCGTTTCCTCTGACGGAAAAACTGCTCGGCACCGGCAAACAAAAGCGGAATGAAGGCAAAGAAGCGCTGGAACATATACTGTCCGAAGAAGAGGACAGCCCAGCCTCCGAACGCCCAGATCATGGATATAAAGAACCGCACGGAATACCGGCGGATACCGGATATCCTGAGATACCTGTACATGGCAAAGGCACTGATGTATACGCACAGGATCATTTCACAGAACAGGAAGCGCTGTACGTTTCCGAACAGGAAATACAGCGGCAGGAATATGTCACCGGTCGTATAGAAGGCCATGGAAGCATAGAAGTCATTGCCCAGGAACGTATTCCATGAGTACATCGGCAGACCTTTGCCCTTGAACATGCCTTCGATCAGGCGGACCCATTCACGGTACAGTTCGGTATATTCAAATACCTGGTCGTTGTTTATGGTAAACGGCCGCAGTCCCAGGAGATATACACCGAAAACAGCCAGTATACCGAGCGTGACGGCTGTGAACAGACAAAGATACGGATGTTTTTCAGCAGCTTGTTTTATACGTTTCATGAACACAAGTATATCAGTTTTACGGGACTCCGGATGACAGGGCGTTCATTTAACGGTAGAATAATAAGGGTTTATAGGGAGAGTTGTATGCCTAAAGTATCAATCGTGATTCCTTGTTACTATAATGGGATGAATATTCCGGAAACATATCCTGCCGTAGTCAGGGATGTTTTTGAAAAACGCCCGGATATTGATTTTGAAATTGTATTTGTGGATGACGGTTCCGGTGACGATACACTGGCGCAGCTGCTGAAAGTGCAGGATCAGGATCCGCGTGTGAAGATTGTGAAGCTCTCACGCAACTTCGGTGAATTCCGCGCCATCGTGGCAGGCATGAGCCAGGCGGAGGGAGATGCCGTTGCGGTCATGAGCGCAGATCTGCAGGATCCCCCGGCTCTGATTCCGCAGATGATCGCATCCTGGGAACAGGGCAATCCGGTCAATCTGGCCGTCCGTGTCAAACGGGAGGAATCAGCTCTGAAGAACTGGTTTGCGGATACCTACTACAAACTGGTCCGGAAATGGGTTGAACCGAATTATCCGAAGCGCGGCTTTGATTTCTTTCTGATCGACCGTTCTGTGGCAGAGAAACTGGTCATGATGCAGGAAAAGAATTCCAGCATCTATGTGCAGCTGATCTGGCTCGGCTATAAACCGACGACGATCGAGTATACGAGAATGGAGCGGGAAAAGGGCAAATCGATGTGGAGCTACGGCAAACGCATCAATCTGTTCATTGATACATTCATTGTCTTCTCACACCGGCCGATCCGGTTCATGACCATGCTTGGTTTTGTGCTGAGTCTGCTGGGTCTTCTCTTTGCGGTATATTTTGTGGTCGATTACTTTACACACAGTATCCTGCCGGGCTGGACATCATTGATTACAGCCGTGCTGGTGCTCTCGGGCTTCCAGATGATGATGCTCGGCATCATCGGTGAGTATGTCTGGCGGAACCTGGACGAATCCCGCAAACGTCCGCTGTATGTCATTGAGAAAGTAATCGTGAAAGGAACAGACGAAAATGAACATTCTGGCAAATAATCTGAAGCGGCAGTACGATCTGTATGCGCCTGAATACGAAGAAAAAGCCCTGGAAGTACTGCGGAAAGGCTGGTATATCCTCGGACAGGAAGTCAGTTCCTTTGAAGAGGAGTTTGCGGCATACATCGGCGCGAAGTACTGTGTGGGACTGGCCAGCGGTCTTGATGCGCTGTGGATCGGTCTTAAGGCAATGGGCATCGGTGAAGGCGATGAAGTGATTGTCTGCACGAATGCATATATTGCCTGTGTCATGGGCATCACCATCAACGGTGCTGTGCCGGTGTTTGTTGAACCGGATGAATACGACAATCTCGATGCTTCAAAGATCGAGGAAAAGATCACCCCGCGCACCAAAGCCATCATGGCTGTTCATCTCTACGGACAGAGCTGCGATATGAGTGAAATCATGCGGATTGCGGAAAGCCGCGGTCTGCAGGTCATTGAAGACTGTGCCCAGGCGCACGGTACAAAGTGGCAGGGCAAAACCTGCGGTACCTTCGGCCGTGTCGGTGCGTTCAGTTTCTATCCGACCAAAGGACTCGGGGCCTTCGGCGATGGCGGAGCAATCGTGACGGATGATAAGGAAGTTGCGGACTATGTCCGTATGTTCAGGAATTACGGCAGCCGTGTGCATTACCAGAATGAAGTGGTAGGCGCCAACAGCCGTCTTGATGAACTGCAGGCAGGTCTGCTCAGGGTCAAGCTCAGACATCTCGATGAACTCAACGCCGAACGGCAGCGTCTGGCCGACCGTTATACAAGAGAGATATGCAATCCCTCGATCCGTGTGCTGAAGACAAGACCGGGATGCTTCAATACCTGGCACCAGTTTGAAATCCATACGGAGAAGCGTGATGCCCTGGCGGCATACCTGAAGGAAAAGGGCATCGGTACGATCATTCACTATCCGATTCCGCCGCATCTCTCCGAAGCATATGCATATCTCGGATATAAGAAAGGGGATTTCCCGGTTGCCGAACGGTATGCGGATGAAGTGCTCTCGCTGCCGATCTACAATGGTATGCTTGAAGAGGAACAGACGTTTGTCATTGAAGCGCTGAATGCGTTTGAGGGGTAATCATATGAGTGAACTGTACAGAATGCTGGCTTTCCGGGAACTCGGGGATGAGCGCGGAAATCTGATTGCCATTGAGGGCGGTCAGGATATTCCGTTTGAGATTCAGCGTATCTTCTACATGTACGGCACGGATGAGACAATGGTGCGCGGCCAGCATGCCAACCGCAACTCGCAGTTTGTGCTTGTCAATGTCAGCGGTGCCAGTACGATCAGAGTCTGTGACGGTCTTGGCCAGGAGGCGGAAGTGCGTCTTGATCAGCCCCGTACCGCTATCTATATCCCCAGAATGATCTGGAAGGAAATGAAGGATTTCTCGCGTGATTCCGTGATTCTGTGTCTTACGGATACACACTATGATCCGGATGAATACATCCGTGATTACGAAGTATACAAACAGGAAATGCAGAAGCTTGTAAAGTAAGGACAGCATATGCTGTCTTTTCTTTGTCGGCGCTGATGAGGACTGTTCGGATATAATGGAAATATGCTTAAGATACTGCTGAACAATATGAATTTTGACCGCCCCTGGGCAGCTGATACGATGCAGGAGCTGCTCTCCCCGGATATGACCGTGGGTATTCTGGAACTGGGCGAGAATGATCTCTTTGAAAACGGTGATCTGCTCTTCCGCGAGGAAACCGGAAGGGAACGAAGGCTGATGCGCCCGTTCCGCCGTATAGGATTTCTGCCCGGAAACATCCGTATTCTGCATGCAACAGATCTGGAACTGTATGATCCCGCGGAATGGCTGCCGGGACTTGATGTGCTGTTTGTCTGCGGCAGTGATGCGGCGGAGTGCCGGAACCGGATGGCGGATCTTGGTCTTGACAGGATCGAAGATATCTTTGACGGTATCCTGATTGCGGTGGGAGCGGCTGCCTCGGTATGCGCGGAAACCTGTGCGGTCTACTATGAGGGCGGATGGTTTGAGGAGATTGAAGGACTCGGGCTGATCCGCGGCTTTGATCTGGACATGCAGTATACGGAGGATGCTTCGCATATCGGCAGGGCGATCCGTTTGCTGGAATCACTGGGAAGAACGATCATTGTGTGTCCCGAGGAAGGCGGCATCCTGATGGCAGGCAATGAGATGGCTCTCTTCGGCAGTGCCTTTACGGCGGATTACGAGGATCTTGATGAACTCTATGCACTCTATGAACTGCAGTGATCTGCGTCATATGACCCTGCAGGATATCTGCTCATATCTGCCGCCGTATGCGCTGCCGTATACCGCAAAGAAGAAACTGCTGCTGTGCGACCGGGACGGGGTGCTGAATGAGGATACACACTTTCCGCATCTGATGCAGGATCTTAGAATACTGCCGGGGGCTGCGGAAGCGCTGCGCATGTTCCGGGCAGCAGGATATAACATAGCGGTGGTGTCCAACCAGGGCGGCATCGGGATGGGTCTGTATCCGGAAGCTGATTTCTTTACCTTCAATGAAGAGCTGTGCCGGCTGCTGGCCCAGGAAGGCGCATACCTTGACAGGATCTACTGGTGTCCGCATCCGGAGGGACAGACCGACTGTATCTGCCGGAAACCGAAGCCGGGCATGATCCTCAGGGCAATGGCTGATTTCGGAGTCAGAGAGGAAGATGTATTGCTGGCGGGCGACCGCTTCAGTGACGTGCAGGCTGCTTCATCCGCACATGTGCAGGGGTATCTTCTGCGCAGCGGCTGGTGGCGTGATGAGAAGGGAAATCCCGGAGATTGGCCGGCTGCGGATTCGCTGAGGGACCTGGCTGCGTTGAAAGCGTATGCCGGGAATGATAAAATTGATTGAACAGGTGAGTACTATGAATAAAAAACCGGTATTATGGATTGTCATTCCGTGCTACAACGAACAGGAAGTGCTGCCGATTACAGCACCTCAGTTTCTGAACAAGATCATTCAGCTGCGTGATTCCGGAAGAATCAGTGATGAAAGCAGAGTGCTTTTCGTCAATGACGGCTCTAAGGATGATACATGGAACATCATTGCAAAGCTGGCTGCCGAGGATCCGCACTACATCGGTATTTCGCAGAGCCGCAACCGCGGACATCAGAATGCCGTGCTGGCAGGTCTTATGGAAGCCAAGGACAAGTGTGATATCACGATTTCCATTGACTGTGACGGCCAGGATGACATCAATGCGATGGATGCCATGGTGGATGAATACCTGAACGGCTGCGAGATCGTATACGGTGTGCGCTCCAAGCGTGAGACCGATACATGGTTCAAGCGGACCACGGCCGAAGGTTTCTATAAAGTCATGAACAAGATGGGTGCGGAGGTTGTCTTCAACCATGCGGACTACCGTCTCGTCAGCAGCCGCGTTCTGCAGCATTTCGCCGACTTCAGGGAAGTGAATATCTTCCTGCGCGGTATGTTCCCGCTGGTCGGTTTCAAGAGCACGTCTGTGTATTATGAGCGCAATGAACGGATTGCCGGCTCCAGCCACTATCCGCTGAAGAAGATGATTGCGCTTGCCTTTGACGGCATCACCAGTCTTTCCGTCAAACCGATCCACATGATTGCCGGTGCCGGCACAATTGTCAGTCTGCTCGGCTTCATCGGCATTATCTGGGCAATTATAGTAGCACTGCAGGGCAAATCGGTTGCCGGCTGGGCTTCCACGGTATGCATTGTCTGCTTCCTGGGCGGCATTCAGCTGCTGAGTCTCGGTGTCATCGGTGAATATGTCGGCAAGACCTACATGGAAAGCAAACACCGTCCGCGCTACATTATCAGTGAGCGCACCTGGGAAGAGAAGGAAAGGTGAGCAGGGTCCGCGAATGAAAAGCTAACTTCCGGTTAGGATAAAATTTGGGAAAAGCGGAAATCAGTATTACAGAAAGAAACGTCGGAATACAGAATCCGGCGTTTTTGTATACGGAATTGTGTTGTGCATCGTATAATTTGGCTGACCGGAAGGAAGTACAGAGCGCACTGAAAACAGCCGAAAACGGTCACACTTAAAAAGTGAAAGACAAAATTCAGTTATGATTTTCAGGCAGAATGTATGCCGGCAGCCGCATTGATCAAGTTACTTTTTACGTTTCAAAACAGACTTTTCAGAAAGGCGCTTGCGGATTCTGGAGAATTCTTCATTTCTGCGCTTTTCGTCAAGAAGCCAGGGGTTGAGAATGACGTAGTTCCCATCTACTTCATCAATACCGAACTGGTACATCTTTTCGACAAGTTCAGGATAGAAGAACCTCGCAAACTGGAACGGTGTCTGTTTACCGGTTCCGATCGAAGAATCAAGTGTCCTGGAGTTCAGGTGAGAGAGAACGAGGTTGAGCTGTTTCTGAGATGTAAGACCAAGCTTGCGGAGATCACGTCCTTTGGGCAGGACGTATCGATACTCCACATGCTTACCTTCGACCAGCGGTTTCTGGTAACTGGCCATCGGATCACAGTAGAAAACACGAGTTCTCCTGGATCCGTCGGCGCGCATCTCAAGACCTTCCGGTTTTTCAAATTCAGAGCCGCGATCTGTGCGGATGACCTGAAAAAGAGATTCAAACAGATCACGTCCAAGCATAGCTTCAATCATATCGAGACCTTTGATCATTTCGTCAGAGGTCTTTTCTTCGTGATAAACAGCGAGAGCGATCTGTGCATCGATGATCTTGAACGTCTGAATGAAGGGACCGTTGGAAACATCGTTATACATGGTATCCATTTCCACAACAGATACGTGGACGCCTGCCTCTTTCTGTTCGGCAAGATACTGTTCATAATCTTCAGTGGTTCTTCCTTTGAGATAGGCATAGCTTTTGCGCTTCTTGAATTCGTTCGTTTTGTCTTTGGACATGCGCTGCCGCCGGCTTACCTGTCTTCTGAGATCCATATTTGTAACACCGGAAGAACGAAATACACCGGCTTCGATGTAGTTGTACAACGTCTTTTCACAGATACCGAGTTCCGGATTGTTTGTAACGATTTCAATCGGTGACTGACCCTGAACGAGAAGTTGTTTGACAAGGTCGCCCATCACTTTGGCCTCCTCGGCAGTCAGATTGATTCCTTCACGTGACTCAAAAAGTTTTTTCTCATACTCGTGCTGAGCGGTTACTGCACTGTATTCATACTTGTCATAGCGGCAGTTCCTGCGTTCTGTGCAGCCGTTACAGGCACCCGGCGAACGGTCACGTCGTTTACAGGAAAACGGAACATATTCCTTACAGGTCTTTCGACAGTTGGATCTGTGTTTACAGGTCTTGTAAAGAGCACAGTCACGCATCGTCAGAGAAATGCGTCCAGGCACAAGTGTACGGTGGATACTGATCTCCTTGGCAATGGTTGTTTGATCAGCGCCGATTCGGGAGGCAATTTCTGTTTTGGATACGCCTTCACGGATTCCTTCCAGGATAATGTGGCGGTCATTAGCGGTAAGATGCTTTCCCTTATGTTTCTTAGCAGCCATGATTATTACCTTCCTTTCCAGCGGCTGCCGGCAAGGATATTATCTGATTGACTGTAAGAGTAATGTCCAGTAATAGCGCTGTAAGACTAAAATCCGGTCTCCTTTTACGAAACCGGAAGTTAGTCGTGCATTTCACAAGGTGAGCAGGGTATCTTGATTTTACCCGGTATCGCTTTTATAATCTCATTAAAGCGTTTATAAGAGACCAGTAGCGGCATGTACAGGGCATAGAGAGGGATCTGTATGGTGAAAAGGATCCTGTCCGGGTCGGCTGTGAATTCACTCTTCAGTGAGACCAATCCTCTCCGTCTGTCCACGTTACGGATTAAATGAGAGCGTGCTTCTATGAAGTGCGAATCAGGATGGTACCGCGTGCAAGCGTTCCTGTTGAACGGGAACGTTTTTATTATTTCGGAGGAAAAGTATGAGTGACAAAATTGAACAGGTTCAGAGTGAAGCTCTGCGCGCAGTGGAAGAATGCGGCAGTGCGGAAGAACTGCAGCAGCTGCGGATCAGGTATCTCGGCAAAAAGGGAAGCATTCAGGAACTGATGGCGGAGATGAAGTCTCTGCCGAAGGAAGAGAAGCCTGCGTTCGGACAGAAAGTGAATCTTCTCAAAGCGGCCGTCAGCCAGGCCATCGAAGCAAGGCAGGAAGTGCTTTCCGCCGGTGAGATGGATGCCAGACTCGCTGCTGAAAAGATCGATATCACACTGCCCGGAAACCGTACGGAAATCGGTACAATCCATCCGCTGCAGCTGATCCGCCGTGAACTCGAGGATCTCTTTGTCGGCATGGGATATACGATTGCGGAAGGTCCGGAAGTTGAGCTGGATCACTATAACTTTGAACTGGCGAATATTCCCAAGGATCATCCGGCCAGGGATATGCAGGATACCTTCTACATTGATCCCAATACACTGCTGAGAACCCACACAACGGCGATGCAGATGAGAGAACTTGAAAAGGCGGAGGGCAAACTGCCGATCAAGCTGATCTGCCCGGGCAAGGTATACCGCCGTGATGATGACGACGCTA
This sequence comes from Solobacterium sp., assembly GCA_017459725.1. Classification (GTDB taxonomy): domain Bacteria; phylum Bacillota_I; class Bacilli_A; order Erysipelotrichales; family Erysipelotrichaceae; genus Bulleidia. The sequence continues at coordinate 11,036 of JAFUCL010000027.1, forward strand.
CCCACAGCCATCAGTTCATGCAGTGCGAAGGTCTTGTCGTCGGTGAACATATCACGCTGGCAGACCTGAAGGGAACTCTTGAGTATGCGGCAAATGTCATGTTCGGCGGCGGCCGCAAGATCCGTTTCCGCCCCAGCTACTTCCCGTTCACGGAGCCTTCCGTTGAAGTTGACGTATCCTGTCCTTTCTGCAACGGCAAAGGCTGCTCGGTATGCAAGCACAGCGGATGGATTGAGATCCTGGGTGCCGGTATGGTGCATCCTCACGTTCTGGAGATCAACGGATTTGATCCGGAAAAGTGCTCCGGTTTTGCGTTCGGCATCGGTCTGGAACGTATGACAATGCTGAAGTACGGCATTGATGATATCCGTAATTTCTACACGAATGATCTTCGTTTCCTGAAGACATTCGACCGGTTTGACTAAGGGGGAGCTGACAGATGAAACTGAGTTATAAATGGCTGAGTGAGTATGTGGACCTGCATGACATCACTCCTGAAGAACTTGCGGACCGCATGACAACCGCAGGTCTTGAAGTCGAAGGCATTGAAAAAGCTGCCAGCGGCACAAACCTGGTCATCGGTGAAGTTCTCGAATGCTGGGATCACCCGGACAGTGATCACCTCCATGTCACTAAAACAAAGATCGGTCCCAATCCGGAAGACGTCACGCAGATCGTCTGCGGTGCGCCTAACTGCCGGGCAGGACTGAAGGTTATTACAGCACTGCCGGGAAGTGAACTGCCGGTCGGCAAGATCGGCGCCAAACCGGTCAGAGGACAGGAAAGCAACGGTATGCTTTGTTCACTGAGCGAGCTGGGTGTGCCGAAGAGCTGGCAGAGTGAATACCAGCTGGCAGGCATTGAAGAACTGCCGGCGGACGCTCCGGTCGGTGAGACAAATGTCATCGGCTATCTCGGTCTTGATGATACGATCCTGGATGTATCGCTTACTCCGAACAGAGCGGACTGCTCCAGTATGTGGAACATGGCCAAGGAAGTCGGGGCCATTCTGGACCGCAAGGTGACATGGCCTGATTATGAAGGCTGTGCGGACAAGGGAACACCGACGGATTTCAAGGTCAGTCTCGCGACAGATAAGTGTTCATGCTTCTACGGCAAAGTCGTGAATCATGTGGAGGTCGGTCCTTCACCTGAGTGGCTGGTGCGCTGCCTGCATGCGGCCGGTATGAACAGCATCAACAATGTCGTTGATATCTCCAACTTCGTTATGCTTGAAACAGGACAGCCTCTGCATTACTACAACCTTGCCAAGCTGCCGGCACATGAGATCACCGTGGTGGATGACCGCGATATGAAGATGACAGCGCTTGACGGTGTTGAGTTTGATATTCAGAAGGGTGATCTGCTGATTACGACAGGCGGCGAAGCAACCGGTATTGCCGGCATCATGGGCGGTGAGGAATCCATGATCGATGAAAATACCACCGCAATCTTCATTGAGGCAGCCAGCTTCAATCCGGTTTCCGTACGCAGAACCTCGATCCGTCTGAACCTGCTGACCGAAGCAGCCCAGCGCTTCACAAAGGGCGTTGAACCGCTCGGTATGCACAAGGCAGTGGACCGCTCCGTACAGCTTTTGGAGAAATACTGCAATGCGTCCGGTTTTGAAGAGACCGTCGTAGCCGGCTGTGAGAACTATACACCTGTAACGGTAACCGAAACCCTCAGCCACTGCAATGCTCTGCTCGGCACGGCATTCACAATGGAACAGGTGAAGGATGTTCTGCGCCGTCTTGATTTCGCTCCGGAAGTCAATGGTGATGAGATCATCTCCCATATCCCGAGCTACCGCACCGATATTGAAAGACAGGCTGACATTGATGAAGAAGTCATCCGTCTGATCGGTTTTGATTCCCTCGGAAGCACGCTGCCGATGATGGAAGCGACCGTAGGCATGAAGACACCTGCGCAGAAGATGCGTGATACAACAAGAGACATCATGTCCGGCTTTGCCCTGCATGAGATCGTTACATATACACTTGTTTCCGATGACTACATCCGCAGTGCATACCAGCCTGTGGGTGAAGCGGTGGAACTGGCTATGCCGATGAGTGAAGCACGCCGGTTTGTCCGCACAAGCCTGATGAACAGTGTTCTTGAATGCCTGCAGTATAACGAAGCACACCAGAACGTAAACAACAACGTCTTCGAAATTTCCACCGTATACGGCAAGGGCATTGAAGGCGAACGTCTGGCAGTGGCGCTGGACGGTAAGATTGCGGATGATCCGCTGCACCATACCGTCAAGGAAGGCGACTTCTATGCACTGAAGGGAATCCTCTGTGCATGGCTGGAGCGTCTGGGTTATTCCGGTAGCCGTATCCAGGTGAAGGAAAACCGTACGGATACAGAGCATTTCCACCCGTACCGCAGTGCTGAGCTGTGGCTCGACAAGAACCTGCTCGGTGTCTTTGGTGAAGTGCATCCGGCATATGCGAAGAAATTCGATCTCAAGCGCACAGCGTATGCAGAGATCGATCTGAAGCCGGTCTTCGGCGGCAGAACCTCCAAGATCCATTACGCACCGCTGGACAGATATCCGAGTGTATCGCGTGATATCGCTCTGGTCGTACGCACCGAAGTCACGGCCAAGGAGATCCTTGATGTCGTCCGCAAGTTCGGCAAGAAGCTTGTCCGCTCCAGCGAGATCTTCGATGTATATGAGGGTGAACATGTTGAGAAGGGTTACAAGTCCGTTGCCCTGCGTATCATCTACGCAGCCGGTGACCACACCCTGAAGGAAGAGGAAATCGCCGGTGCACACGGTGCCATCGTCGATAACCTCCGCAAAGCACTGAACGCTGAACTGCGTTCCTGATCCACACGAAAAAGAGCTTCCTTTCATGCATGTGAAGGGGAGCTCCTGTTTATATCCGGAGAAGAAAACAATGATACGCAGAGCACAGCTGAATGATCTGGCGCAGTGCCTGGATCTCTACAATTACTATATACGCAATACCCTGTACACACTGGAAACGGAAGAACTAACACCGGCGCTGTTCACTGACCGCTTCCGGCAGGTAACAGAAACCTATCCGTGGCTTGTTGCAGAGGAAAACGGTGAGATACTCGGGTATGCCTATCTGGATGTATTCAATCCCAGGAAGGCATACAGCCGCGCCTGTGATCTTTCCCTGTATGTGCGCAGTGATCAGCGGGGAAGAGGCACCGGTACGCTTCTGCTGCAGGCAATCGAGGAAGAGGCACGCCTGGCAGGCATGGTCTGTATGATTTCCATCGTTACGGGTGTCAATGAACCGAGCATCCGCTTCCACGAAAAAACGGGGTTTGTCCGGGTTGCGGACATTCCCCGCTGTGCATACAAGCACGGTGAGTGGACCGGTGTGTATTACTATCAGAAGATGCTCAGCCCTTCGGAATGAGATAGCGTACTGCTTCGGTTCCGTAGCGGCTGTTCCATGTCAGGGAATCCACCACACAGTGATCCTTCAGTGAATAGACGACAGCGTTGATGCCGTCATTGTCATTTGTATAATCCGTACCGTCTACAGCGATGTCGCAGAAGATTCCGTCGGGACCTGAAACGACATACGCTTTTTTATTGTCGATATCCGCATACATTTCATAGCCGGTTACACTGACCGTGACTTCTTCTTCGTCTTCGTTCGCTTCCGTATAGGTGATAACCGGCTGGTCCCATTTACCGTCTTTGTATACGGCTGTTACACCGCCCTCATCATTGAAGGAAAGACCGTATGATTCAAGAATTCTGATATTTTCGGCATATTCGGAAGGATCAAGGAAGCTGCTGTTGAGCAGGACCACATAGTTCTTATCGGCTGTTACCGTCTGCAGGTAGGTGCGCATATCGCGGATGTTCAGCAGGGCAGGTTCGGCATGTTCGTACAGTGCCTTCCACTTGTACTGGTCGGTGACGGATACCGTATCGACACCGTGGCGCTGGGCAAATTCGAGGTTGATGTTGTTCTCGATATTGGCGCTGAACAGACTGCCGGAATAGAATTCATTGTATTTGGTGGCATTTTCAAGGGCCAGGTTCGGCATGATGATATTCATGTTGCCTTTTGCTTTCTGATCCTCAATATAGGCATAGCGGTCATTGAGCTGGTATTTCGTATAGCCGAGATCCGTCAGTGCATATCCGTACTGGAAGAGGGCATAGGCCATGACCGTGCCGGTCAGGATACCCGGCAGGACACTGGTCTCGGTATTGTTTTTCAGCAGGGCATGGACACAGATGAGCGCGGCTGCGGTAATGAACACCAGGGGACCGAACTGGGCACGGTTGTAGCTGATGTAGTTGGGCAGAACGGCAAGCACGGCACTGGCCGCAAAGCCGGAAGCTGCGAAGACGGATGCCGTAAACAGGGATGGCTTTTCGCTTTTCCGGATGGCAAGGATGCCGGCGGCTGCGAAGAAGATCAGAATCGGGACTGCCATTTTATCGGGCTTGGTGAAGATATCCAGCAGGTTGATGCTCTGGCCGACCGCATTGTATACGGGATCATCACTGATCTTTCCGATTACCTCGGAACGCAGGGCATTGCCCGGCGAGAGATACATGATCAGGAAACCGACCGCTGCTCCGGCAAGACCCGTGATCATCCACGGCTTCAGTTTCTTACGAAGCAGGAAATACAAGCTGAGCAGACCGGCACACATGATGGCACCGCCGCCGTTGTTTTCGTTGGACCATCCCGCCAGGAGGCCCATGAAGAACATCCCGATGGTGAAGGGAAGGGACCGCTTGGGATCCTCATCATCGACAGCCATCCGGTATTTCGAGAGGAACAGCAGGATGAATGTTGTGGTCCAGAGATAATTGCAGGCACCGGTTTCCCAGAAGAATACTTCACCGGCAAACGGTGTGAAGATGAAGATCATACCTGCCGCAAGTATCAGCAGCGCTGTATCGTGGGATGTATCGCGTCCTGCCGCAATCCTGCACAGCAGCCATACGAAGCATGTGAAGCATCCGGCATTAAACACATTGAAGACCGCTTTCGGGAAGTTCATGAATGTTCTTGCCAGCAGGTGGGCGATGGAGCGTCCCGTCCAGGTCAGATACTGTTTGTATTCATCCCGGAAGATGGCGCCGATACTGTTGGAATGCGAATAGACAAAGTCATCGCTGGAGTTGACGGTCAGGGCATTGAGCACCAGCATCAGGATAAATATTGCCAGCAGCACCGCTCCCTTCATAATTCTCTTCTTTGTTTCAGTATTCATGCACGCAGCCTCCGCTTTTTCTCTTCATGCAGCACCACCGGCAGACCAATGGCGCAAAGTCCGGATATGATCCTCGCTGTATACAGCAGCAGCGTTCCGCTGTACCTGCATGTATAGGTTCCGGGTTTATCTGCTGTAAATGATACCATACGTTCCTGCGAAGGTGCACAGAGCACCGGTGTGCCGTCCTCATACGTTACCGTATATCCCTTGTACCAGGTCAGCGGCAGGATCAGCTCTCTGCCGGTGTGTTCCGCATCGATATACATTGTGAGTTCCGCGCCTTTATCAAAGGCAATGCCCGACTCACTGCCGTCTTCATACAGAATCCCGGTGCTGCGGTCACGGAAGTCCGGAGACCCGACGGGTATGTAGTCACCGCCTGCACATTCCACCCGCATGTAGGTTGCGGCGAAATAGGGATCGCAGAGTTTTCCGCCCGTGATGTCGCTGTATGTATTTTCGGAAGTGATTCCGAAGGTTCTGTCCGTGACCGGCTGCAGCTGCCGTATGCCCATAAAGATGAGGAAGGTCATGGCTGCCACACACAGGGATACGGAGCCTTTTGTACGCTCGCTGCAGAGTGCCGCCAATGGCACAGGCAGAAGCAGGATGCTGATCATGATCAGACGCCAGGGAAACTGCAGGATGCGCAGGAAGGACATATACTGCCAGGGCATGAAGGATGCCGGCAGGATCAGGAAGACAAGACCGAGCAGCAGTGCTGTGCGCACAAAACGGTTCTGTCTTTTTTTCAGCAGATATACGACAGGCACAAAGGTTAGCAGCCATCCGGCACTGATCGTCATGGCCGATTCCCGCGGCTGTGTGATTTCACCGTAACCGAATACCGTATCGTGCACAAAGTATTTCCACAGCGGCACCGCGTAGTTCTCCAGATGTGATGAAGAGCCGGAATGGTGCAGCCAGAATTCCTGTGAAGATGTCTGTTCCAGCATCGGCAGGGTGAAGAATGCACTCAGCAGGAATGCACTCAGACATCCTTTGACAAGAGCCGTAAATATCTGATTGTCAATGTGTGAGACAAACAGCAGCGCAAAGCATACGAAGACAATCACGCCGAGCAGAAAACTCAGATTATGCGATACTGCAAGTCCGGCCAGTCCGGCTGTCAGCAGCGGCCACTGTTCCGGTTTCTTTCTGTAAATGACTTCGTATATGCCGGAAAGAAGAACCGGCAGGAAGATCATGGCAGCCAGTTCACCGCAGGCACCGCGCACATAGATATCGCTGATCCTGTACGGCGCAAGAATAAACGCTGCCGTGCCGATGAAGGAAGCCGGATAATCCCGGGTAACCCGGAACAGGAAGAGCATCATCGTGTATCCGCTGAGCCAGGTGAAGACAACGATCATTGCTTTATAACACGTGCTGAGCGGACAGCCGGCATTGTACATCAATGCAAAGGGATACAGCAGGATATCGCAGTAGAACAGCGGACTGGCGTATCCGAAGCCGTTGTTTTTGAAGGGATACATGGCCGGCATAAGATCACCGCGGGAGATTGCCTCCGCCAGTCCCTGGATACGGGAGAGGTGGAAGAAGGTATCATGCTCGATGCCCAGAAAATCCCGGAACAGATACGGCCAGCATGAAAAAACCGTAAGCACTGCGGGCATGATCAGAAACAGACCGTATGCGCGCAGGAATCTTTTTATCCGAAGTACCATGACGGGAACCACTCCAGGAAATGAATATAGGTAAGACCTGTGCCGAAGCCGGCCGTGGCAGGCAGGAAGAGCACAAAGACAAACAGCACCGCTGCGGCATAGGCAAGCACGGCATATGCACCGTTGCGTACGTTTCTGCAGAGATCTCTTGCACTGAAGGCAATGGCCATGATCATGAATACCGAAGTCGGATAGAAATGATAGGCAAAGACACAGCGTTCAACCGCAATCCACGGCAGCAGTGCCGACAGGTATCCGATGCAGATCAGGAAAGCAGCTCTGTTTCCGGATGCCAGGGCTTTGTATGCGGTGTAGATAATGGCGGGAACACCGGCCCAGCAAAGCAGCGGATTTGAGAAGCAGGCAATCGTATGGTACAGACCTTCGCTGTCCGTGCCGATGTAATACCAGATGGGACGCAGATCCAGCAGCCACTGGTACCAGACGCTCTGGTACGGGTGGGTGGCATCGAGTCCGGTGTGGTATGTAAAGATGTACTTGATTGTATCTATGACGTTATGGATGCTCCAGCCGTCCCGCCAGAGATGCGTGGGAATATATGAGAGGAAGTATATCGCAGCGGGCAGGAAGATAAAGAAGACAAAGCACAGGGCAATGATGATCGCTGTTCTTCTGGCGAAGGAATCCGTGAATGTGCGCAGGATATCCTGCTGCGGTTTGGTAAGGCTTTCGTGTGAAACGTATCTCTTTGCCCGGCGGTAATACCGGTACTGCTTGTACAGATGGACAAAGAAGATCACGGCAAGACCGGCGGCGCTGTAGAAAGCGGTCCATTTGGTGGCACCGGCAAAGCCGAAGGATATACCGCAGGCAAGAAGCAGAAGCAGCTGAGTGCGCAGCGGCGTGTCCCAGGCATTGGTGTAATAGTAGCGCATCATGAAATAGTACATGAGCAGAATGCCGAATACGCTGAAGGGCTCCAGCGTACCGATGCGGCTCGTCGTCAGATGCATGAAGTCCGTACCAAGTAACAGCGTGCCGAAGGCAGCGCAGAAGGTGCTGTTCAGCAGGAAGCGCAGGATCAGATACATCAGCGGCATCATCGCAATACCGGCCAGCACACCCATGATCCGCCAGCCGAACGGATTCAGTCCGAACACTTTGACCGCCAGGGCAATCAATGAGGTTCCGAAGAAAGGATGCACACCGGTGTACATCAGCTGTCCCGAGGCAATCTCGGCAGCGTTGCGGGCGTGGTAGATTTCATCGAAGTAGGACATGTCGTAGTAAGTCGGATTCAGGGTGAGTTTATCCTGCTCATCGACCAGCAGGGCTGCGGGATACTTTGAATCGCTGTATGCATCTTCATATACACGCACGGGCAGGAAGCGCTCTTCCCCGGCTGCTTTGAAGCCGATCTCGGTAAATGTATCATCGGGACTTGAAACAGTGATACGGACAAGACGCGCATCCCAGTCACCTTCAAGGATCATATACTCATAGATTTCACCCTCGTTCAGGGTGCCGATCTCTGACCATGTCTTGCCGTCATGCGATCCTTCCAGCAGGATGTCCGTAAAGCCGAGCTGCCAAGTCCTTGGATTGCCGTAATTGTCGCCTTCGCAGTAAACTGCATACACCGCATCAAAGGCCGTGTCTTCACTGAGTTCAAGGATCACTGTCTGCGGCTCACTCGACGGCTGCCATGTAGTGACGGGGAAGACGTTGCTGCCAAGCTTATGCAGGGAAACAACTGCGTACATACCTGTAAGAACGCACATCAGAAAGAGATCTTTGCGTGACAGACGCACACGTCTGCGGGAAGCGGGAAAGCCCTTGATCAGGATCTGTTCTTCACCTGCAGATTCATCTCTCTGCTCCCGTGCAGGTATGCAGCGGAAGAGCAGGCAGATGATCAGCAGCAGGATGGCGCAGGTCAGGAGGATGCTGAATAATTCACTGTTTCCGGTTAGCCGGTAACTGAGGTTTCGAATAGTGTTCATGTATCTAATTATAGAACAGAACAGGGGTGTTCTGCGGATGCTTGAATTTGAATATACTTTTTTTAGCACTCATATTGACAGAGTGACAATGAATGCCTACAATATCTTTTGTTAGCAAATAGAGCATTCAAGTGCTAAAGGAGGTTGCGTTATGTTGAAGCCATTACACGATTATGTTGTTTTGGAGAAATGCAAAGAAGAAGTAAAGACACAGAGCGGTATCATTCTGACAACCGGCGAGGCTAAGGATACATCTTCCATGGGTGTTGTCACAGCTGTAGGTCCGGGTAAGACAGAAGACGGAAAGCTTGTGCCGATTGACCTGAAGGCAGGCCAGAAGGTTATCTACAAGAAGTATTCCGGAACCGAGATCTCTGTTGATAAAAAGGATTATCTGCTGATTTCCGCAGGTGACATCCTGGCTGTAGTAGAAGACTGACGAGAAGGAGATAAACATTTATGGCAAGCAAAGAAATCAAATATTCCAAAGACGCCCGCAGCCTGATGCTGGAAGGTGTCAATAAACTGGCTGACGCGGTTAAGGTTACCCTGGGTCCGAAAGGCAGAAACGTTGTTCTGGAAAAGAGCTACGGTTCACCGCTGATCACCAACGACGGTGTTACCATCGCCAAGGAAATCGACCTGGAAGACAAGTTTGAAAACATGGGTGCCAAGCTCGTCTACGAAGTCGCAAACAACACCAACGAACTGGCCGGTGACGGTACAACAACTGCAACCGTTCTTGCCCAGGCTATGATTACTAACGGTCTCAAGGCTGTTGACAAAGGTGCAAACCCCGTCCTCATGAGAGAGGGCATTGACAAGGCTGCCAAGGCTGTTGCGGATGTTCTGCTGAAGAACTCCAAGCAGATCAGCACCAGCGAAGATATCAGAAATATCGCTACGGTTTCCTCCGGCAGTGAAGAAATCGGCGGCATCATCGCAGACGCTATGGACAAGGTCGGCAAAGACGGTGTCATCAACGTTGATGAATCCAAGAGCTTCGAAACCGTTCTTGAAATGACCGAAGGCATGCAGTATGAGAAGGGCTATGTTTCCCCGTACATGGTCACAGACCGTGAAAAGATGGAAGTAACCCTCGAGAATCCGCTGGTTATGGTTACTGACCAGAAGGTCAATACGATCCAGGATATCCTGCCGGTGCTCGAAGAAGTCGTTAAGGCTAACAGAGCACTGCTGATCATCGCCGATGACTTTGACAACGAAGTCATGAGCACACTGATCATCAACAAACTCCGCGGCACATTCAACGTAGTTGCGACCAAGGCTCCGGGCTTCGGCGACAACTCCAAGAACATGCTCGGTGATATTGCATGCGTTACCGGCGCAAACTTCTATGCAAAGGATCTCGGCCTGAATCTCGCTGACATGAAGGTAGCAGATCTCGGTAATGCAAAGAGAATCGTTGTCGGCAAGGACAAGACAACAATCCTCGGCGGCATGGGCGACAAGAACAACGTTGCTGAGAGAGTTTCCGAAATCCGTTCCCTGATTGAGAACACAACCAGTGACTATGACAAGAAGAAACTGCAAGAACGTCTCGGCAAACTGACAGACGGTATCGCAGTTATCAAGGTCGGCGCAACCACCGAAACAGAACTCAAGGACAAGAAGCTCCGTATTGAGGATGCTCTGAATGCGACCAAGGCAGCTGTTGCGGAAGGTGTTGTCACCGGCGGCGGTCTGGCACTTGTTGAAGCATACAAGGCAGTACGCGGTGATCTCAAGAGCGATATCACAGACGTACAGAGAGGTATGTCCATCGTTCTGGATTCCCTGAAGCAGCCGATCATGCAGATTGCTGAAAACGCAGGCTTCGACGGAAACGAGATCTACGAGACACAGCTCAAGCAGGCTGAGAACATCGGCTTCAATGCAAAGACCGGTGAATGGGTTGATATGTTCAAAACAGGCATCATCGATCCGACCAAGGTTACAAGGTCCGCTCTGCTGAATGCGGCAAGCATCTCCGGTCTGTTCATCACAACCGAAGCTGCGGTTGCTGAGATTCCCGAAAAGAATCCGGCACCGATGCCCGCAATGCCTGAGTATTAATAACTGATTGGCAGGAACTGCTCCGTTCATATACGGGGCAGTTTTTTCTTTTCCGTTTCTGTTTGTCATAAATAAGAGACCGCATGTATGCACGGTTGACCGCAGGTACAGGGAAACGGTATATTTACTTCAGAAAGAACAGGAGATTTTCCCAAAATGTGGACAGAAAAATCAACAGAATACGGTTTTCATATTGTTGAAAACGAAAACGGCTGCACCCTCGGCTATGATCCTGCCTCCGGCGTAAAGATCATTGAGAAGGACGGATTTGCATTCAAGGATCTTGCCAAGACAGGTGAACTGCTTCCGTATGAAGACTGGCGGCTTACTCCAGAGGAGAGAGCAGAGGATCTTGCCAACCGTCTGTCAATTGAACAGATTGCCGGCCTGATGTGCTTCTCCGCGCATCAGACAGATGTCATTGCGGATGTCAAACCCGAGCAGAAGGCATTCCTCGATCAGCATCTGCGCAGTGTGCTGAATTCATGCGGCATGAGCAATATCCCGGATGACATTCAGATCAGATGGACCAATGCCATGCAGAAGTATGTAGAAGCAAAGGAATTCGGTATTCCGTGCTATTTCGCTTCCGACCCGCGCAACGGTCACGGTGTATCCGACTGGCCGGGAAATCTTTCCCTGGCTGCTACCTTTGATCCGGAACTGGCCAGGGAATCCGCCAAGTGCCAGTCAAGGGAACTGCGTGATCTCGGTGTTACCTGCTTCCTGGCTCCGCAGGTGGATATTTCGGCAGAACCGAGATGGTACCGCAATGCCGGTACATTCGGTGAAGACCCGGCGCTCTCCCGTGATATGACAAGAGCTTTCTGCGACGGTCTGCAGAGCACCTACGCTGAAGACGGTACGGATCTTGGCTGGGGCAAGGATTCGGTTACGGCTATGGTTAAGCACTGGACAGGTGAAGGTGCATCCGAAGGCGGCAGAGAAGCGCATATGGAAGGCGGCAAGTATGCAGTCTATCCGAACAATAATTTTGAAGCACTGATGGTTCCGTTCGTTGACGGTGCGTTCCGTCTGGACGGCAAGACCGGTTCGGCTGTTTCGGTTATGGCTTCCTATTCCGCTGCCTACGCTGAAGACGGCTCCCTCGGTGAAGCGGTCGGCTCAAGCTTCTCCGATTACAAGATCAACCAGCTGCTGCGTTCCCGCTACGGTTTCACCGGCACGGTCTGCACGGACTGGATGGTTCTGAATGAAGGCAAGGCTGAAGGCAAGCGTTCCTGCGGCTGGGGCGAACACATCGAATCTCTTGATGTAACACCGGGTGAAAGAGCATTTATTGCCATCATGGCAGGTGTTGACCAGATGGGCGGCTGTTCGAATCCGCAGGTACTGATGGATGCCTATAAGTGGGGATGCGAAAAGGCTGGCAAGGAAACTATGGACAAGGCGTTTGCACAGTCCGCAAAGCGTCTGCTGAAGGGTCTCTTCCTGACCGGACTCTTTGAAAATCCGTATCTGGATGAGAAGGCATGTGAAGCGGATGTTGACAGTGCCGACAAGCAGAAGGCAGCCCTCGAAGCACAGATGAAGGCAGTAGTCATGCTGAAGAATGCCGGCGGTGTGATCCGCAGGCATGAAGGACGCATGAAGGTATACATGCCGGTTACCTATACCCAGCCGCACAAGGAAGTGGATCACGTACACGGTGTGGTTACCGCAGAGGCTAAAGTATCCTGGCCGATTCCGCTGGAGACAGCACAGGAATACTTTGATGTCATAACGGATAAGGTTGACGGTCTCAATATCACAAGACTCACCGAAGAAGAGATTGCCGGTGTGGATATGGTATTGATTCCGGCGTTTGAACCGGGCAACTCCTTTGCCCAGGACGGCCGCAATGAAGATGGTGAATTCATTCCGCTGAGCAGACAGTACAGACCGTATACAGCAAACGGACCGTTTGTGCGCAGAGAATCCATTTCCGGTGACAGACTGCCTGACGGCACCAAGCAGAACCGCAGCTACTTCGGCAGAACCGCCATCACCACGAACGGACAGCAGCTGGATCAGATTCTGGAAGCTGCCGCCAAGGCAAAGAAAATCGGTGTTCCGTCCGTTGTGGCAATGTTCGCCGGCAGACCGATGTGCTTCCATGAGTTTGAACCGGAAGTAGATGCAATCCTGCTTTCCTTCACCGTACCGGGCAGCCGTGAAAGCGGCAGTGCAAGCCTTGAAGCAGTCTGTGCAGTAGCGGCAGGTTGTGTTGAACCGAGTGCTCTGCTGCCGATGCAGATGCCGAAGGATATGGACGACATCGAAAGACAGTGCGAGGATACACCGCGTGATATGGAATGCTACACGGATACGGAAGGTCATACGTATGACTTTGCGTACGGACTGAATTACAGCGGTGTCATCGATGATGACCGTGTGAAGAAGTACTCAGCAGCACCGCTGAGCGGACCGGCCAACAAAGGTATCTGACAAAGAGTCTGAAGAGAGGCTGTAACAGTTGAAAAGCTGTTATAGCCTCTTTTGAATTGGTAAAATGGAGATATGAAAAGTGCTAATCAAGTACTAGCCCTACCTGATCAGCGAACATATTATAATGCTG
>JAFUCL010000028.1 GCA_017459725.1 Solobacterium sp.
TAGTGTTTCCTCCGAAAACATCCGGCTTCCTTCAGATTCCATCTCACGATGGACACCCTTGCCTTCGGCTAACGCTTCCTACTGCCAAGTGCGTAGCGGACTTTCACCGCCAAGCTGTTACCCATGCCAGGTGCACCAGAGTAAAACACAGGGGACTGTCGTCTGACAGCCCCCTGTATTTGTTATTTCTGTTTTGCGGCAACGAGTTTGTCAAAGCCGTACACCGACATGGTGCTTTCCCCTGCCCGCAGACGTCTGATGACTTCCTTCTCGTATTCAAACTTCTCCAGTGCCTTGGGAATGACGCTGTCTTCATCTTCCTTGTGGATGACGACAACACCATCGCAGTCACCGAAGATGAGATCTCCCGGATATACCGTCACATCGCCTACGCAGACAGGCACGTTGATCCTGGCCAGGGTTTCCTTCACCGTATGGGCAGGACACAGCGCTCTTGCATATACCGGAAACTTCAGGGCACGGATATCCTCCGCATCACGGCAGCTGCCGTTGATGATCACACCGGCAATTCCCTTTACCTGGCAGGCATTGGCCATCATATCGCCGAAGTGTCCGCCTTTTTTATAACCTTTGCAGTCAAAGACCAGTACATCACCTTCGCCTGCTGCTTCAATACCCTGATGCAGCGCAAGATTGTCACCGGGAGCGCAGTCAACAGTCACTGCCCGGCCGATCAGATGCAGGGTCGGATCCAGGGGACGGATTTCGGGATCCATCACACCGCCGTTGGGATTGGAGTCCGCCACATTGCCGGAAGGAAGCAGAGCAAGCTTTTCAAGCAGTTCCTTTGTCAGTTCCATAGTTTATCCTCACTTTACCAGATTGATGAATGTCGTAATGATGATCGGGTTCATGATGTTGATGAAGATAACGGTAACCACCGGGAGAACGAACCATGCGGTCGGAGCAGGTCCGTTGCGATCAATGACAGCTGCCATATTCGCTACTGCATTCGGTGTCTGGCCAAGGCCTACACCGCAGTGTCCGGCTGCCATAACCGCCGCATCATAATCTTTGCCGGTTGTACGGAAGGTTACGAAGTATGCCCACAGCATCATCACGACAGCCTGGGCCAGCAGGATGACGATCATCGGTCCGGCCAGTGAGATCAGCTTTGCAATATTCAGCGACATCAGAGCCATGGACAGGAACAGATTCAGAGCTGTATTGGAAATGGTGTCAATCTCATACATACGTAGGTCAATGCCCTTTGCATCAGCGATATTGCGGATCAGTGCACCGCCGAACAGGCAGCCTACATAGTACGGGAAATTGAGACCTGTCAGTTTCAGAAGCTTGGAGATATAGGAGCCGATGAAGGCAGCCAGCAGGATCAGAAGTACGCTGTTGAAGAAATCATTCTGCTTCAGAAGATGTGTTTCCTTCTCCTCTTTTGCGGATTCCTTGCCGGTGCTGACGAGGTTGTATTTCTTGATCAGACGTTCAGCGACCGGACCGCCGGTGATACTGCCGAGCAGAAGACCGAAGGTAGCAGCTGCGACACCGACTGTAGTGCCGCCTTCTGCACCGAGTGCTTCAAGCGTAGGTCCGAAGGATGCGCCGGAACCGACACCGCCGGACATGGAGATGGAACCCATGGCAATGCCGAGCAGCGGATTCAGACCGAAGGGCTTGCAGAGGATGATACCGACAAGATTCTGTACGACCAGGAACAGAACGGCACCGATGGCCAGTTTCACACCGAGCTTGCCGCTCTTTCTCAGCACTGCGAAGCTGCAGGTGAAACCGGTTCCCGTAAAGAAGATGTTCATGAAGAAGTCCTGGAGTGTGTTGGTCATTTCAATGGTGTAGGCACCGGTCTGCACACCGATGAAGATGATGATGCTGCAGATCAGGCCGCCGATGACCGGAGCAGGTATGAAGTATTTCTGGAAGAATGTCACTTTGGATTTGATCCATCTTCCGAGCATGTAGACGAGTACGGCGATACCGGTTGTCTGAATGAGATCGAGCTGAATTGTCATAAGATACCCCTTTCTGAAGCAGGTGTACTGCCTCAATGCACCTTCAATATAACCGGGATATTAAAAACATAAAAACGGTTAATTTTCATTTATAATATCGGTATAACCGATATTAGGAGAGCACTATGAATTATGAGCAGATAGAGACATTTCTGACCGTTGTATCCTACGGCAGCATCACTTCCGCCGCCAATTATATGTACCTCTCACAGTCCACCGTATCAAACAGAATCCAGTCCCTGGAAGAAGAGCTCGGTGTGCAGCTGCTGTACCGTGCCAAGGGACAGCGCAACATTGAACTGACCGGATCGGGCACTGCCTTTATTGCCATAGCCGAGCAGTGGGCATCCCTGTACAAGGATACCCAGGCGCTGAAGTTCAACGAGAATGTCAGTCCGCTGACCATTGCCGGTGTGGATGCGGTCAACAGCTATACCTTCACCGGTCTATTCAACCGTCTGCTGGAAGAACATCCCGAAATCAAGTTCACGATCAATACCCACCATTCCAATGAAATCTATGGTCTCGTGGAAAACAGATCGGCGGATATGGGCTTTGTATTCAGAGAGATCAATTATCCGAATATTGTCTCCAGACCCGTATTCCGGGAACTCATGTATATGGTCACCCATAAAGAAAGCCCGTACAGTGAAGGCATCAGCTGTACGGACCTTCCGCAGGATCAGGAAATCTTTCTGAACTGGGGACCGGACTATAATCTCTGGCATATCCGCCACTGGCCGGCAGAACGCTATCCACTGATGACAGTCAACACCGGCAATATTCTGCAGCATTACCTCCATACACCGGGACGCTGGGCAGTTGCGCCGATGTCGGTCATCCAGGCAATCCAGGGTGATGATCTTGTCTTCTACAGGCTGAAGGAATCCCCGCCGCCCCGCATCTGTTACCAGATTACAAGCCGTTATCCCAACTTTGCCCATGTGCAGGCAATCGAACAGTTCAACAAGGCCATGGAGGATTTCATCAAGGAAGACGGTTCCATCTGTCTGTTTGAGGAATGGATGCTGGAGGAACAGCAGAAATACCGGTAAGTATTACAGAGCAGTCAGGACAGTGTTTTCGTTTCTAAGTCCCCCTGCAGATTAAATTCTTCTATATAGTGCTTCAGACACTCGATCATGTCCTCATTTTCCCGGAAAGAACAGCTCCCGTAGTTGACGTGTGTTCCATCCTCTGTCCATGCGCAGACAAACGGAAGTTCACCGGATGCAGCACTGCCCTTTTCAATGCAGAAATAACGCATATTGGTGAACAGCGGATCAAATACGGCATAACTGCAGCAGCACAGCGGTTCTTCCTCCGGTTCCGGAAAGCACAGCTTCATAACCAGAATGGAATCCGTTATGCGGATTGCTTCTGTCGCAAACTGCTCACATGCATAGGGATTCTCAATACCGTGCTTACGAAAAAGACTGTCCGCAATTCTGAACAGCAGTTCTTTGTCCTGCAGAAAATCCGCAACGAATTCCGCACCTTTTTCGTAAAACAGTTCCGGCAGCAGCCGGTGCTCAATCATATAACGTATATCGTGTCTGTTCATATACCCTCCGTACAGTTTAATCATAGCTTCAGGAGGCGCATAAAACATTCCATCCGGGTCTCCTGCGGGAGACTTTTTGTCTGTTTCAATCTTAAGAATCTCCCCATTGCACACGCGTGATACAGATAATACAATTAGTACAGATAGTACAGATGGAGGTGAATATGTTCCTGCTGGATCTGCAAAGCAAGGTGCCGCTCAATGAACAGATCAAGACACAGATCATACGTCTCATTGAGGCAGGCGCACTGAAACCGGGTGACAGACTTCCTTCAGTCCGTGAACTGGCCCGGGAAAACGGCATCAACCCGAATACGGCAGCCAGAGCGTACAGCGAACTGGAAAAGGAAGGCTGGCTTCTGAACCTGCCCAAGCGGGGTGTCTATGTGTCGGAACAGGAAAGAGAACTGCCTGCACGCAGTGAGGAAATCCGTTCCGTGCTGAAACAACTGAAGGATAAAGGTGTTGCCAAAGAAGAAATCACAGAGGTGCTGGACGCCCTGTATAAAGAGGTATAAGTATGCTTAATATCGAACAACTGTATAAAAGCTTCGGTGACAAACAGGTGCTGCGCGGCATCGATCTCACCATACCCGAAGGATCCGTCTTCGGTCTTGTCGGTATCAACGGGGCCGGCAAATCCACCCTGCTGCGTCTGATTGCAGGTGTATACAGAGGCGACAAGGGAACGATCCGCTTCAATGATCACGACACGTATCTTGAGCCTGCGGTGCGCCGTAAGATAGCCTTCGTACCGGATGAACAGTACTTCCCTGTCGGCAGTACGATCCGTTCACTGAAGATGCTGTATGAGACCATGTATGACTTCAGTGAGGAGGATTTCCGGAAGTACCTGGAAGTCTTTGAACTGAATGAAAACATGGCTGCGTCAAATCTCTCCAAAGGCATGAAGCGCCGGGTCTCCCTGCTCTTTGCCCTTTCCGTTCAGCCGGATCTGCTTCTGCTGGATGAGGCATATGACGGTCTGGAACCGGTTGCCCGTCTGCGTTTCCGTCAGAGCCTGGCCGACCTCATCGAAGAAAGACATATCACCGTCATCATCTCCGGACACAATCTGCGTGAACTCGAAGATATCTGCGACACCTTCGGCATTCTCGAGGACGGCAGAATCCTGCGCAGCGGCGATCTGCTGGAATCACGCAGTCTGCTCAACAAATACCAGATAGCCTTTGACAAGGAACCAGAACGTTCGCTGTTTGACGGTCTTGATATTCTGCACTATGAACAGGAAGGCCGTGTCTGCAAACTCGTCATCCGCGGTGCCCGGGAAGAAGTAACGGAGAAGCTCCATGCTCTCCATCCGCTTTTGTTGGACGTACTGCCGGCCACATTCGAAGAACTGTTCATCTATGAACTGGAAAGCAGAGGGCATACGTGTCAACTACCCGGCACTGAAGTGTCAGGCTTGAGAAAGCCTTAGTTGATCGGCCCAAGGTCTACGAGACCTACGTTACCGGCAAATGTATAGGCACTGCAGGATCTTATACCACGTCCTGCACGATGCGGTGTGTGGTCAA
>JAFUCL010000029.1 GCA_017459725.1 Solobacterium sp.
ACATAGTCAAAGCTACAAATGTAGTTGTTTTAACTGTACTCTATTCACGATTTCAAAGAACATTTTCTGAGATCAGCTGGATTTAGAAAAAATCTCAGATTTTAGTCAAAATCACTTGACTTCCTTATAGTTAAATTCTCCGTTTCTAGTAATACTTCGGCACTCTCACACTGTCAGGACTGATATGCTTCAGATCCGGACTGCCTGTATTGGCCATGGCGCCCTTCAGTTCCGCTTTCAGTTCCAGCAGTTTCACCGTCATCGCTTCCGCACCGTCTTTGGCAAAGACCGCCGCCAGTCCTCTTGCACAGAGAACCGCATCCGCTCCCAAAGCCAGTGCCTTGAAAATGTCATAGCCTGTGTTCATACCGCCGTCCACGAATATCAGCATGTCATCCCCGACGGTTTTTCTCGCTTCCGGTAGGAACATCAGCGGCGGTACACTGCACGGGAATCTATTGTTGTGCCCCGACAGTACAATACCGGCAGCGCCGATTCTCTTTGCGGTTTCAGCGTCATGCACAGACTGCACATCCTTCAGAAAGAACGGCAGCGGTGAAGCATCATTGAGCAGCTTCAGATCTTCCTCCGTCTTGGAGGCAAACTGTTCACTCTGTTTGTCCGGTTCGCCGTAGACCGTCATCCCGTGCGAGATGTCCATTGCATATCCGAGGGCACCGTGTTCTGTATCGTAACGGATTTCCTCCATCAGGCGGCTATTGTCTGCCAGCGGTTTGTATACTCTGATTGCAGGTATGCCGAGGGCAAGCACCTGTTTCCAGGCCTCCGCGTCATGGAATCCCATCCAGTACACGGTTCCGGCATCCGCAGCTGCCTGCGCATATTCCGGCTTGCTGTTGATCGGGCCGGCCATGATAGGCATCCCGAATGTTCTTCCGTTCAGTGTAAAACTGACATCCGGAACAACATTGCCGAGAAAGCGGTAGTTGATCAGAACCGCATCTCTGTACCGGTCGGATAATTGATTTGAATCAGCGGAGCGGATCACAGCCGGACCCTTTTTAGGTATAAACTCAGCCATTATTCTTCTCCTGTTCTAAACATAGATTTTTTTGTATTCTGTCGGTTTCACACCGGTTTTGGCCTTGAAGATTTTGCTGAAGTAGCGCGCATCCGGGAAACCCAGGGAAGCCGCAATCTCCTTGATGCTCTTATTGCCTTCACGCAGATAATCACAGGCTTTCTCCATCTTGATCCGGGTGACATAATCAGAGAAATTCTCACCGGTCTTTTTTGCGAACAGATTGGAGAAATACGACGGACTCAGGCCCACCGCATCCGCCACATCGTTCAGCTTGATCATTTCACCGCAATGATCGGCAACATAATCACGCGCAATACGGATCGGCTGCAGATTTCTGGAGTTGATGGCTTCTTCAAAGTGTTCCATATCCCTGACACAGATTTTGATCAGTTCATCACGGTATTCCCTGAAGGTCGTGCATTTCTTCAGCTGCGACCGGTTTGCGTACAGTTCCATGATGTCCGCAGTTCCGCCGATTTTGGCCAGGAATTCCGATTTGCATTTCTGAATCATATCCGCCACATTGCGCACAAACAATGCAAACTCATAGGATGACTTGAACTCATTGGGCTGCAGGAACATCTCGTCAAAGACTCTGTGCAGTCCGTCCTTGTCCAGAACCGACCATGCGTTCTCGATGCGTCTGGTCCAGTTTTCTTCTTTTTCACTTATGGCAACATGCGGCACACGCATATAACGGATAATCTGATCCGTTCCGAAATACATTCTGCTGTACAGAGTTGCCCAGGCAGTGTTTTCCGCTTTGGGAATATCCCAGGAAGAAGAAACCACGTCCCCGATGCAGACAGTAAAGTGGTATTCACGTCCTTGCAAAGTAGAAATCTCGGTATCCATCAGGGTCTGTACTGCATCATCGATAGCCTTCTGATTATCGTCTGCATAGTTCATGAATATTTTGATGCTTGTATCGGAATACAGCGGAATCAGGTCGTAGCACAGAGGCTGGATTGTCTCCTCCATGTACTGCCGCAGTCCGTGCAGAAGATTACGTTTTTCGATTGTCAGTTTGTTCCTGTTCTCATCACTGTCAATGTGAAGATACATGAAACAGAACAGACCTTCCCTGAGATTCAGGGAATAGTTCTTGTTCAGACGCGGAATGCTCATGTCAATTTCCGGTTTCGGCTTTTTTGCCTGGATTGCCATAATGCGCATGAAATATTCACGCTGGATGTCGGTGGACATACTGACGGGTGAACTCAGATTGTTTTGAAGTTCAACCAGAACCGAATCAACAATATGTGAGATTTCCTGATCAATAACCGGCTGCAGCTGATACGTGGTGCTTTCACCTCCGACAACGTCATACACGGAATGTCCGCTGCTTTCGTGCACAAGAAACCTGATATAGTCCGTTCCGGGCTGACTGTTCATCACCTTCAGCACATCTTTCTTCGGCAGCGTAATATAGTTCACCATCTGCGAATCAAAAGCCTTCGATTCGGGATCGTTTACCGTTCCGTCATTCTCCTCATGAAGCGCCTTGCCGCAGTGAAAACAGAAATTTGCCTTTGCCGGCAGCACCGTACCGCATGAAGGACAAACCTTTCCGGTCATTTTCATTGTCCGCACCTCCGTTTCTTCAGTCACTCACCTCCGGATTGATTCCTTCGGCATATACAGCTTTTCCGTTGCCCAGAGACATACCGCTCTGCACAACCGGAACTGCTTCTACCAGTTCTTTGTCATGATCCACCGTGCTGTAGCACAGGCGGTCGAAGATCATAGTCGGCACATGTTCCGGCGTAACCTTCTCCCAGACCGGAAGACCCGGAATATTGGGATTGCCGGTCTCCGCAAACTGTACCCAGGCCGCAGCCATCAGATCCTGCAGCGTTTCACTTACCCCCGGTTCATACTGTGCCTCAATGTACTGCACATTATGGAAAACATACGGTTCCTCAGCATTGTGCCAGGGCACGGTTCCGCCGAAGAACGGCGCTTCCAGATCAAACAGCCAGTTATAGACTGTTCCGCCCAGTTTTGCACGGTCCGTGCTGAATTCCAGACAGCCTGCCCGGTGACCTTTGTCAAAGAACAGACAGTCGGCCAGATTTCTGCCCGGATACGCATGTTTGAATGCACAGATGACACGGTCGGCCGCATCACCGTAGAATGAACGGATCATCTCCAGCTTGTATTCCTCGGACCACTGATTCTTGTGGCCTTCGCCGATGCGCAGCAGATAGTTGTTCCGGAATTCCCCGAACACATTGCCGACAAGCATGGGAATGTTCATTGTTTCCTTACGGTAGCTGCTGTCAAACGGATGTCCTGCAAACCAGTCATTGGCAATCGGCTGCCACCGGTATGTCTTTCCGTATTTCTGCTTGAAGTCCCAGATGGCTTTTCCGGTCGCTTCAGCCAGATCATAGAAATCCAGTTTCTCCAGTTCTTCCGGACTGCCGCCGTAATGCACGACACGTTCTGCCATGTATCTGCTTTCTTCTTCGGCAGCTGCCAGAGATTTGTTCGGATGATTGACGCCGCCGCTCTGAATAATGGCTTTGTGATACAGACCGTCAGCTGCCGGTGTCTGCATCAGTGATATAACTTTTGAACCGCCGCCTGACTGTCCGAAGATCGTTACGTTATCCGGGTCACCGCCGAAGCCTGCGATGTTGTCATGAATCCACTGCAGGGCTGCGACCAGATCTGCCAGACCTGCATTTGCAGAATTGGCATACTTCTCTCCGTATGCACTGAGATTCAGATATCCCAGCACGTTCAGTCTGTGATTCAGTGAAATGACCACGACATCCTTGAAGACCGAGAGATTCTCACCGTCATACGAATAGATCTCGATGCCGGAGCCGGAGAACCAGCCGCCGCCGTGGATCCATACCATGACCGGACGTTTCGCACCGTCATTGATGTGCTGTGTCCAGATGTTCAGATACTGGCAGGCATCATCCTGCGGATAGAAGTAATGCGGCACATAGAACTGGTCATGCGGAATCGGTGTATTCAGCTCCGGTGCACAGTAACCGTAATCAAATGCATCACGGACACCTTCCCACGGCTGTACTTTGTGCGGCATTGCGAAGCGCTCTGCCTCTGCATACCGGATACCGCGGAAGATGTATGTACTGTCAACCTTCACACCGCGGACTTTGCCTGCCTCGGTGTTAACGATGTTGCTGGTGTAATCGGAAACCACTTCGCTGGTCAGCTTATGCATATACATAGATCAAAGCCTCCCTTCTCAAAGCGACTGTCTCGGACCGCCGCCGAGAACAGAAGCATTCCGTCTTCTTGCGACCGGACGTCTGCCGATCGGCATGATACTGTACAGTTCACCGTCATGGTCACTGCGCATCTCACACTTTCGGTCAAACAGCATTGTTTCATAGTGATCGGGTGTGACAGCGTTCCAGACCGGCATCTTGACGTGATTTGGATTTCCGGTCCGGGCAAAGGATACCCAGGCATCGCACATGATGTCCTGCAGCTCCTCTGTTACACCCGGGATGTATGAAGCTTCAATGTAGCAGGCATTGTGGAACACATACTGTTCTTCAGCGTTGTGCCATGCTGTGGTGCCACCGTTGACCGGAAGCTCCAGTGTGAACAGATAATTCCACACCGGTGCAGCTGCCTGTTTGGAACGGAGATTGATGAAATGTCTGACTCCCGGGCGATGATTGCGGTCCAGGAAAAGCGCATCAGCAGGATTACGCTTCGGATAAGCATGCGAGAATGCTTTTGCGACCGTATCGGCAATAGCACCGTATGTTTCCTTCATCAGTTTCCGTATCAGTGCATCATCCCAGGAATTCTTACTGCCTTCCGCAAGGAAGTGGTTGTAGTTGGTTTCACTCTCGCCGAGGTTCGATCCGACAATCATCGGGATACCCGAAGTCTCCGGACGGAATCCGCGCTTCATGGACTGGCCAAGATAGTAATCACCGTCAAGAACAGACATCCAGCGGAAATCATTGTCCGGGAACTGCTTCTTCGCATCCGCAAATGCTTTCGAAGCTGCCCGTGCAAGTTTGTAATACGGTATCTTTTCGATCTTCTTTACATCAGCTGGTTCAATGCCGAGATACGACAATGTTCCGGCTGCCACATACTGCGCAACCTCAGTGGTATAATCACCGTCAAAGTGAATGCCGCTCTCAATAATTGCCTTGTGATACAGTCCGTCTGCCTTCGGTGTCTGCAGCAGCACGCGTACTTTACCGCCGCCGCCCGACTGACCGAAGATTGTTACGTTGCCGGGATCACCGCCGAATGCCGCAATGTTGTCACGCACCCATTCCAGGGCAGCCACAAGGTCAGCTGTGCCTGCGTTGCCGGAATATCTGTACTCTTCCCCGTAAGCGGAAAGGTCCAGATACCCCAGGCAATTCAAGCGATGGTTGAGGGAAACCACTACTACATCGCCGCGTTTGGACAGTTCTTCACCGTCATATGCATACAGTTCCACACCGGAACCGGTATTGAAGCCGCCGCCGTGAATCCATACCATAACCGGCTTTTTTGCATTTCTGTCAAGACTCTGTGTCCAGATGTTCAGATACTGACAGTTTTCATCCTGCGGATAGTAATAATGGGGGACATTATATGCATCATGCGCAATGCCTGTGCTCATCTCGGGAGCGGAATTGCCGAATATAATGGCATCTTTGACGCCTTCCCAGGGAGCGGGTTTATGCGGCAGATGAAACCGTTCTGCTTCTGCATACCGGATTCCTCTGAAGATGTAAGTATCCTCCACGATCAGGCCGCGGAGGCGGCCGCCTTCAACTTCAACAATCGGGTTATCCGGTTCACAGATTACCTGCCTTGTAAGTTTTTTCGGAAACATACATTACCTCCTGTAACGGATTCCGTCATTCTGTTTCTGAACCCCCAGAATACCGAAACCCTTCACATATTTGTACTGCCTGATGACAGCCTCGCCGCCGCCCGTAATATACGGTTCTTCAAAGTCGATTCTGTCTTCATCAAGAATTGCATCACAGGCTTCCAGCATGGCATCCAGCAGAGGCTTTGCCGGAAGATCCAGGATAAAGTGACACGGGAATACGGAGTCGAATTCATCCAGTCTTTCATACAGCTTGCGAAGCTCAGCCCGGTAGCATTCCAGGTTGTTGTATTTGCCGTATGGATCATTCGGACGCATGCCGCTGCCTTCGCCTGACACATGCGCGCATATACCGTCGCCGGCAAACAGGATTTTGTTCTTTTTATCCAGGAACATACAGTGTGCCGAGTGATGACCAGGCACCCATTTCAGTTCCACTTCATGTCCGCCGCCGAGATCGAATACAGTGCCGTCTTTGCACGGAACGATCTCATACGGTTTGAATACCGGCAGATCTTCTTTGTCAAAGATCAGCCACTTGTTATTGCCGTTTTCATCAAACAGGTAATCCCACAGATGTTCATCCTGTCTGCGCAGGGTATCAGCTGCGTATTCGTGGCAGTATACTTTATCGAATCTGCAGTTGCCGTAGCCATGGTCCGGATGCGGATGTGTATTTACAACAATCAGCTCCTTACCGCCGCTCAGCAGATCGCAGAGTCCTTTAATATCACCCAGTCCGAAGGCTGTATCAATCAGCATCGCCTTCTCGGGACCGACGATAAGATGCATCCAGACATCCCCCGCACCGTCACAGTTCTGTGTAAAGAGACTGAATACATTTTTACGGAATTCATACACTTCGATATACGGATTGATCCTGTAAATCCTACGGGTCGGATTGAAGGTTCGTATTTCATGCATCCATGCCTGAATCAGTGCATAGTCCTCGGGAATCCCGACACCCGATATTCTTTTTGACTTCAGTTCAGTCAGCAATTCTTCCATAGGACATTCCTCTTATTTATCCGATTTTTCTGAAGAGTTCTTTCTCGGCTTCCACCAGAATCTTGTCTGCTGTTCCCGGAATAACACCGCCGTAGCTCATTGGCAGGAGAATATCAGCAGATTCTTCATCAAACAGATAACCGACTCTGCCGCCTTCACTGTACAGATGCGTAACGATGACCGTGTTCTTCATCGGTGAAGCTTCCTTCATCTTTCTGCCGATCTTTGAGAAGATCTCCGCATTGGCAAACAGCATTGCGACATTGCCGATCTTCATCAGTCTGTAATTCATAACAATCGGCTTATCTGAAGGCACCTGTGTCGGTACAAGACCCGGCACAAGTTCCGCACCGTACGGATTCTTGCTGTAGTCACGCGGACCGTTTCCGCCGTTACGGACGATTGAGAAATCCATGCCTTTGGGCGGCCAGCCGTCCACACAGGTCTGTCCCGGAAGATTGACATTCTCCGAAATCATGGAAATCGGCAGATTATCCGTATACTCCGTAAGAGACTCAATGCCCCTGACACAGTCAACACCATGTCTTCTGCCTACATACTCCATCATCATGTATCCGGTTCCGTCAGGATACTGCACCTGTGTTGTAAATCCATCAGGATACTCATACTGCAGGCCATGGCTGAAAATCGGATTTACATCACCGGCAGCTCCGGAAGTCCAGAGTGCAACGGTATCCTCACCGAAGTATTTTTCAACAAACCGGCATGTGATTCCGGTAAAGTTTCCGGAAGTTTTTGCCTTATGGTCAATATCCTTCAGCATATAGCAGCATGTCGCATGTGTTGCATGGTTCAGGAAAGCTGCAATCAGTTTGCCGTCCTCATCCACAAATTTCATGATGGACAGTGTCGGATCGCAGTAGCCCGCTTCATTTCTTGCTTCAACCCAGAAGCCGCAGAAGGACTTCAGATTGCGGTTGACATTAACAAGACTCGGAACTTCACCGTAAGCGAACTTTGCCGGTCTTGCGGTTTCGACAGCCTTCCTGCACACTTCAATACCAGCGTCATACAGGATCTTTTCATAGCGCTCGACCCAGACTCTCTGTTCATCAGTTTTAATCTGGTTTGCACGGTAGCGCGGGCTGGTATGATTGTGTGTTGCCGTAATGTAGATGGCCTCTTCCGGCACACCCGTTGCCTCTGAGATTGTCTTCAGATATCCGGGGAACGCCGGTGCGCTGCCAAGCTCATAGCTCACAAACAGCACTTTTTGATTGCCGTTGTCCACGAAGATGGCACGGCAGTTGATATCATCGTATTTTTCTTCCTGCTGCATCGGTTCAAGACCAAAGTCAGTCATCAGGAACGGAACGGGGAACATATCGTCTGCGGGATTGATGCAGACTCTTGCGGCACCAGCTCTTAACATTTTCATTTCCTCTTTTCTTTTACATCAATAATTCATTCTGTTGTTTTCAAAAACTATCATTATCTGAAAGCACTTTCTGATACAGACTCTCCGTATGCTTCAGAAGACTTGGCGCTACTGTTCCGGCAGCACTTCGGGAATCCTGACCGGGAATAAAATGCCGGACAGGTGCTTCTTTTCTGGCCCGTTCCAGAGCATCATCATCCAGGATGTAACCTGCATCATTGATCAGACTTGCTTCATGATTGATGATCATTGTTTTCCTGAGTGATGCATGTTCTTTGATCAGGCATCCGAAGCTGTTGTACAGCTCCCCGCCGATTCCATAGAACGCTACATCACCGATGCGGAGAAGATGCAGACGGATGCAGTACGGATCATTCTCAACAAGGCTTTCGGTCTGTGACCATTCAATGGCCCCTTTAATTCCGGAGCATTCATAGAAACTGTCAATTCTGTCAATGACAGCCAGCACATCCCTGTAGTGAATACCCACCAGCATATCCAGCAGCTGCTTGGTGAAATGCCAGTCCTTGAAGCGTTCCATGATAATGCGTCCGTCTTCCGGATCCGGATAAATAACACCGTTAAACAGTGCAGGATTGATATCACCGGCCGCCCCGCTTGACCACAGCGCAACCGCACCGGCATACTTTTTCTCCAGCAGGGCACTGATATTTCCAGCCAGATCGCCGCTGATTCCCATGCTTCCGTTCTGATCGTAATAATTCAGGAACATCAGGCAGCAGTGCACAGGAAAATTCACAAAGAAGGCAATCGGTGTGCCGTCTTCCTGCACGAACTCCGTCACAGACAATGTATGATCCACCGGGACTCCCCAACAGATGCCTTCACTGACAATCGGGAATGCATTTCCATCCGGATCTGTATAAACTGAATCAAAGTTGCGGTTCACATTGATGAAACTTTCACCCTGTGCAAAACCCATTCTGGCAGGACGTTTATTATCCTGTGCTTCACGGATTGCCTCATGAAGAAGTCCTTTGACGAATTCTTCATATGCATTCATTGCGGCTCTGCTCTCCGGTGTGGAATCATCATGTTCACGCGGCCGGACCGTTGTCAGCGGTGCAGAATGTGTATGCGTGCCGAAATAGATAATGTTTTCTTCTGGAACTCCGGTCATCTTACTGATTTCATCCAGCCAGGGTGAAGGATTGGGAGCTTTGTCCAGATCAAATCCAATCAGCATGGCCTTCTGGTCACCGCGTTCCAGCCATACAACACGCAGTGCAAGTCTGTCTATGATACCCGCATATGGCTTTCCAGTCAGGGCAAACAGTCCGGTCAGGTCTGCCGGAGTGATATCTCTTTTGGCAGCACCGCAAAGCAGCTGAAGTTTCATATCCATCCTCCTTTGATTCTTTAAAAACAGGGGCCAGAGCATCCGTAAACGCTGTGACCCCTCACCATATTCATTCAGAATACGCAATGCTTTGTATTATATGATTCAGATTTCTTTGTAACGGCAGCACTGTACAAAGTGGCCCGGTTCAACCTCTTCGAGATGCTGCGGTTCCAGACATTTCTCTGTCGCAAACATGCATCTTGCGGCAAATCTGCAGCCGGGTTTCGGATTGATCGGAGAAGTAAGTTCACCTTTCAGCTGAACACGCTGCATCTTCTTGTCGACATCTGTTTCCGGGATTGCCGAGAGAAGCGCCTGTGTATACGGATGAATCGGTTTTTCAAACAGTTTCTTGGATTCGCAGGTTTCAACCAGCTGTCCCAGATACATAACGCAGATGTTGTCTGAGATATGTCTGACTACGGACAGGTCATGGGTTACGAACATGTATGTCAGTCCGTGCTCTTCCTGCAGATCCATCAGCAGATTCAGAACCTGCGCCTGAATGGAAACATCCAGTGCGGATACAGGCTCATCGCAGACAATGAACTTAGGGCCCAGGGCAAGCGCACGGCCGATACCGACACGCTGTCTTCTGCCGCCGTCCAGCTCATGCGGATAGGAACCTCTGAGACGTTCTTCAATACCGACCATATCCATGATCCGGTATGCTTCATCACGCACTTCAGCTTTTGTCTTGAAGCGTCCGGAGATCATCAGCGGCTCCATGATCGTCTTTTCAACGGAATAGCGGGGATTCAGTGATGAGTACGGATCCTGGAAGATGATCTGTACATCTTCACGGTATTTGCCGAGCTCTGCTCTGTTCAGCTTGGTAACATCCTTGCCGTCAAACAGAATCTTTCCGCCGGTGGATTCATGCAGATGAATCAGAGTAAGACCAAGTGTGGATTTACCGCAGCCGGACTCACCGACAACACCCATTGTCTTTCCCTTTTCGATCTTGAAGGAAACATCGTCAACGGCATGCAGCGGTCCTTTTGGTGTATCGAAATATTTCTTTAAATGTTCGACCTCAATCAATGCCATGATTATCTCTCCTTTCCGATCTCATCCAGACGGACGCATGCGCAGAAGTGTCCTTTGCCGAGATCCTGCAGCTCAATTTCTCCGTGGCGGCATTTATCTGTCGCATACGGGCAGCGCGGCGCAAATGAACAGCCATCCGGAAGATTTGTGGGATCCGGAGGAAGACCGTCAATCGGATGAAGTCTTTCCGCATCCAGGTTCATGTTCGGCAGTGCACCGAACAGACCGTTTGTATACGGATGTGACGGATGCTTGAATACTTCATATTTAGAACCGGATTCAATGATCTTTCCGGCATAAACAACGGCGACATCGTCACATGTTTCATTGACAACACCGAGGTCATGCGTAATCAGAATCATGGAAGTGTTCATTCGTTTTTTCAGATCGTTGATCAGTTCAAGAACCTGCGCCTGAATCGTAACGTCCAGAGCTGTGGTCGGTTCATCCGCAAGCAGCAGTTCCGGGTTGCATGCCAGGGCAATGGCAATGACAACTCTCTGTTTCATACCGCCGGAGAACTGATGCGGGAATTCATTCATACGGTCAGCGGGAATGCCGACAAGCTCCAGCATTTCACGTGCTCTTACCTCTGCTTCCGCATTGGTTACTTTGTTGTGGCGGAGAACAGCTTCTTCAATCTGCTTGCCGATCCGCATTGTAGGGTTGAGCGCTGTCATCGGGTCCTGGAAAATCATGGAGATCTTATGACCTCTGATCAGCTGCATGTCTTTTTCTTTGAGCGCCAAAAGGTTCTGCCCTTCAAATTCCACTTTGCCTTTCTCTGTTGCAGAGATATCCGGCAGGATACGGAGGATAGCTTTGGCAATAGATGTTTTGCCGGCACCTGTCTCGCCGACGAGAGCCAGTGTTTCTCCTCTTTTGAGCTCGAAGGAAACACCGTTGACAGCTTTGACGATTGAACCCATCGAAGTATATTCGACGCGGAGATCTTCAACCTTCAGGAAATCTTCTGATTTAACATTTGTATTTTCTGTACTCATGTTCTGTCTCCTTATCGTCTCAGCTTAGGATCCATCGCATCACGCAGCGCGTCACCGCACAGAGTCAGTGAGACAACTGCCAGAGCAATGAAGATACCCGGGAAAATCAGCATATGCGGATATGTACGGATGTATGCACGTGCCTGTGCCAGCATGGCGCCCCATTCAGGTTCCGGTGCCTGAACACCGAGACCGATAAAGCTCAGTGAGGAAGCAAACAGAATACTTCCGCCGACACGGCTGGTCGCGTTGACGATCATAGGCATGATCGCGTTCGGGATAATGTGGGAGACGATGATGCGTGCACTGGAGCAGTTCGAAGCAATGGCTGCCTGAACATATTCCTTGTCACGCACACTCATAATCTGCGCACGGAGAATACGGGCGAGTGCAGCGATATTACCGATTGCCATAGCAATGATGGTCTTTCCGAAACCATTGCCGAGGGCAGCGGCGACGACGATGGACAGCAGCAGACCAGGGATCGCGGAGAGCACGTCCATCAGACGCATCAGAAGGTTGTCAACCCAGCCGCCGAAGTATCCGGCAACCGCACCGACAAGTACTGCGAACACCATACCGAGAGCAACTGCACTGATACCAAGTGACAGTGAATATCTGCCGGCATACAGAATACGCGCGAAGATATCACGGCCAAGATCATCTGTGCCGAACCAGTGTTCAGCACTCGGTCCCTGCTTGGCAGCTTCAAGGTTTACTTCCAGATAATTGTACTTACTGAGCTGCGGAGCGAAGATTGCACAGAAGACAAGGACAATCAGGATGGCAAGGCCGATCATGAATACCGGATTCTTACGCAGAATCATCCAGACCTGTGCAGCCTGTGTGTTTTTTGAACGTTTTGTCTTAGGCATTTGATGTCGCCTCGCTTTCTTCCTTCTTAACCTTCTTTGCAGGACCTGCAAACTGTGCTCTGATCAGCGGATCAACAGCAGCATATGCAAGGTCGGTCAGAAGAACGACCAGACTGAACAGAATGGAAATGATAACGACACTGGCCTGTACGATCGGATAGTCGCGGTTGTTTACAGCCGTAATCATGTACATACCGATACCGGGGATAGCGAATACCTGTTCAATAACGAGTGAGCCGCCGAGTGAGTTGGCAAGGTTTCCGCCGAGGACACTGATGATCGGCAGCATTGCGTTTGGAAGCGCATGTCCGTAAATAACAGCGCGTTCCGTCAGACCTTTCGCTCTTGCGGTTGTGACGAAGTCAGCACGGATGACTTCCAGCATGGAAGATCTTGACTGACGGGTCAGCTGTGAGATGCCGCCGAGACTCTGTGCAACGATCGGCAGGATAAATGCCTTCCAGGTTTTCATACCGGAAGCCGGCAGCAGTCCCAGTTTGAGTGAGAACAGCAGAACCAGCAGCATACCCAGCCAGAATGTCGGCAGGGATACACCGATGACGGCGAGCAGGACAGTGACTCTGTCGAGCAGTGTTCCTTCATGAACAGCAGCGAAGACACCGAGCGGAATACCGACAAGAACGGCAATGATCATAGCGCCGCCGGCAAGAATGGCAGTTCTCGGCAGACGCTGAACCATTTCTTCGGTTACAGATTTATTCGTCCAGTAAGAACGGCCGAAATCAAATTTCAGAAACATATTTCTGAGGAATTCCAGCAGTCTGACCAGATACGGTCTGTCCAGTCCCAGTTCATGTTCCTTGATGGCAATTTCTTCTGCAGTTGCGTCTGAGCCTGCAATCAGTGAGGCAGGATTGCCCGGAACAAAGTACATGATGGAAAAGATCAGGACAGCCACAGCCAGAATGACCGGAATCATCAGAACAAGTCTTTTCAATACATATCTACCCATAAATTACCTCATATAATGTAGTGGCACAGAACCGGCATCCCGATTCTGTGCCATTGATATCAGATATAGTTCTGGTGATCAGTTAAGCTTTTTTTAGTCAGCACCCTGGTAATCAGCAGAGTATGTGAATGCCTGCGGCTGCAGGAATCCTGCTGCGTTGGAAACGATATTTGTAATGCCGTCCTGTGCAACAGAATATGTCTTAGGAGCCCAGATACCGAGGATATCGCAGTTCTGAACAACAGCGTAGTCATAGCATGCATCAACTGCAGCCTGGCTTGTGGTGGAACGGTTGGAAGCTGTCGCTACAAGAGCGTCGAGTTCTTCATTGTGTTCACCCCAGAAGCATACAGGTGTTCCGTTGTAGCTTGTATGTGTTGTGGTCCAGAAGTTGCTCCACATACCGATGCAGGAATAACCGTTGGCCTGGTTGTCGATCTTAAGATCCCACTGGCTGTAGTCATACTTGTAGTTGTCATACAGAGCGACATCGTAGTTGAGAACTTCAGCGTTGATGCCTGCATTGATCAGGTAGCTCTGAATCAGCTGTGCAAGTCTCTGCTTATCATCCTGTGCAACGCACATAATGCGGATGGTCGGCTTGCCCATTGCTTCGTAGTTGGAATCTGCGAGACACTTCTTTGCTTCATCGAGGTTGTAGCTGTAGTCGAGATCAGCCCACTTCGGGTTGTAGTCAGCGTAGTTTTCGTTGCCCTGTGCGTGGATAGCCTGTGCTGTAACACCCATGACTGCCTTGGCGATTGCCGGTCTGTCGAGTGCATATGCGATAGCCTTACGCAGGTTGACATCGTCTACCAGCGGGCTTCCTGCTTCTGCGTTACGGTTGAATGTCATATTGACACAGAGTGAGGAGAGCTTGCTTGCGACTGTGTATCCGTCTACACCGTTTCCGTCTTCATCAGCGAAGGTCGGCAGATCGTCTGCGGATACTGTTTCGGTTGCGTCGATTTCGCCTGTTTCCAGAGCGAGGGAGAGCTGGGAATTTTCAAGAATGATCTTGTAGATGATTTCTTCTACATTCTGCTGCTTGAACGGTCCGCGGAGCTCCGGCTTCTGCCAGTAGTCTTCGTATCTCTTGAAGGATACTTCTGAACCTGTGATGAACTTATCGAGAACATACGGTCCTGTACCAATCGGCTGTGTTGCCCATGTATTCGGATCATATGCTGCTTCAGCGTAGATGACGCATCCTGTCAGGACTGCCTGGTAAGCAACTGTGGATTCTTCGAAAGCTTCCGGAATTGTAAAGACAACTGTTGTGTCATCCTTTGCTTCGACCTTTTCAACATATCTTGCGATACCTGTTGCGTTGCCGGTTCCGATATAGGTGTTGTAGCTCCATGCTACGTCGCTTGCCTTGATCGGGTTGCCTGCGGAGTCATGTACATAATCGTAAATGGTGACTGTCAGTTCTCGGCCGTCGTCGGAGAGCTTGTAGTCTTTACCGATATCCTTGATCAGCTCGCCGCCGACGGATGTCTGATAGAACAGATAACCGTTGAGCAGGTGCTGTACGTGGTTGGTACCATGGGATACCGGGTCGTACTGGTTCAGCGTTGTGATATCAACGTTCAGACCGATTGTAACTCTGTCAGCGATTTTGCCGGAGTCAGCAGCAGGAGCAGCTTCTGTGGTTGCTGCGGGAGCTGCTGCAGCGGTTGCTGCAGTGCCGGAAGAAGAGCCGGATGTTCCGGAAGTGCCTGATGTCTCAGTTGATCCGCCTCCGCCGCAGCCAAGCAGCGAAAGTGCGAGAACAGCTGTCAGGGCAGAAGTAGCAAACTTTTTGAAACTCATATTATTTTTCCTCCCTGTTTCTTGAAGGTTCCCCCTTCAGGTTAATTTGATTGTAGTAACTGATACCGGGGTACATTAAGGAGGTAAAATTTCTATTTTGTGTAATTTTTTTTTGATTCGCTCTTTTCAAAGAATTAGTTGATAAATGAGAAAATGCCATAATGATATTCTCCATACGCAGTAAACAGATTGACAGGTAATGGAATACGGGTGATTTCATTACATCTGAAAGGAATCTGTTCCATCATTGTGGT
>JAFUCL010000030.1 GCA_017459725.1 Solobacterium sp.
CTGTTTCCGGATAAGAAGTATCTTCCGGAATATGTGCAGCCGGATTACGAGTACTGCCACAAGGAACTGCTGAAAGACGGGGTGACACTCTCTCTGCTTTACGAAGAGTATGTTGCACAATGCCGCAGCCAGCACAAGCCGTTCTACAAACGTACGCAATTCTTCGATAAATACGCAGACTACGTAAAGAAGCACCGGCTGACCATGCATATCAACCACAAGCCAGCCGACAGAGTCATGGTCGACTGGGACGGTACAACGATGGAAGTATGTGATGAATATACCGGCGAGATCACCACAGCTTATCTCTTCGTCGGCACCCTGCCATTCAGTATGCTTAGTTATGTGCAGGCCTGTCCGACAATGAAGATCCATGACTGGATCGACTGTCACATTCGAATGTTCGAATACTTTGACGGTGTTCCGAGACTGCTCATCCCCGACAATCTCAAGACAGGTATCATTACAAACAAGAAGTATGAGGATCCGATCACTAACAAAACCTATCAGGAGATGGCTGATCATTACGGCATCACGATCATTCCTACACGTGTCAAAGCTCCAAAGGACAAAGCTGCTGTAGAGGGCTCTGTAGGCAATATCACACGTGCCGTGATTGGTAAGCTGCGCAACCGTAAGTTCTTTTCCTTTGATGCCCTGAACGCTGCTATACGGATGGAAATGGACACGTTCAACACGAAGCCTTTCCAGAAAAGAGATGGATCCCAGCTTTCTGTCTATGAGGAGGAAGAGAAGGATTTCATGAAACCTCTTCCTGCAGTGCCGTATGAACTCTCTTCCTGGAAACAGGCAGCGGTACAGCTGAACTATCATATCCAGATCGATAAGATGAACTACTCTGTACCGTATGAATACGTCGGTAAGAAAGTGGATGTGAAAATAACCAAAGACACGATCACCGCTTACTACAAAGGTACTGCTGTGGCATCCCACAAGCGTTTATACGGCAGAAGGAACCAGTATTCAACACTGGAGGTCCATATGCCGGGGAACCACCAACTGTATCAATGGAACGCCGATAGATTCCTGAATTGGGCCAAGTCAATCGGCCCGCATACATATCAGATCATCGATAAGCACATTCACCGCTACTCTGTTGAAGAACAATCCTATAAAGGCTGTATATCCATCCTGAAGCTCAGTGATAAATACACAGCCGCACGGTTGGAGAATGCGTGTAAGTTAGCGCTGGCGCACATTCCCAATCCCACATACAAGAATATCAGATTGATCCTTGAAGCGGGACAGGATGAGGTGGAACAGCCACTGAAAGATCCCGATGAGTCCGAAGAACACGCCCTTGTCCGCGGCTCTGCATACTACGGAGGGAAGCGGTCATGACAGTACAAGAAATCGAATACAAGCTGAAGCAGATGAGGCTTCCCCGCATGAGAGAAGAGTATAAGCGCCAGCGGAATGACCCTGATTTCCAGCATATGTCTTTTGATGAGCGTTTCGGACAGATGGTCTCTCTGGAATATGATGCACGTATCAACAGTACGATCGAGACCCTGATCAGAAAAGCAGAGTTCTATGACAGTACGGCTAATCTGGCAGATGTGAACTATAAACCGGAAAGGAAACTGGATCAGGGTCTGATCGAAGAACTTGGCACCAACGAATACATCCGCAGCCATCTCAACATTATTCTGATTGGTGCTTCGGGATGCGGAAAAACGTGGCTCTCCTGTGCTTTTGGGATCAATGCCTGCCAGGCAAGGATCAAGACAAAGTACATTCGGCTGCCTGAGTTATTCTCTGAGTTTGAAGCGAAGAAGATACAGGGACAATTCCGCCAGTATCTGAAGCAGCTGCAGAAATACGACCTTCTCATATTGGATGAGTTCCTTCTGGTAGCCGCTTCTCCTACGGAAAGGAACGACCTTCTTGAGCTTATGGAATCCCGGACAAACAGGAGGTCAACGATCTTCTGTTCACAATGGACTCCTGAAGGCTGGCATGAACGATTAGGCGCCGGTCCTGTCGCAGATGCGATCCTGGATCGGATCGTGAATTCTTCTTACACCATTCAACTGCAGGGAAACTCGATGAGGGAGGAGTACTCTAAATTAAAGAAATAACCAGATCAGCAGGACCAGCAGGTTCTGCTTTTCAATGGTATCCTTTTCCGGATTGCCTGGCTCTCGCCACCGGAATTGGGGTGGCTCTGATGACCGGTATGGGTGGCTCCGCCACACCGGAATATTCAATTATTCACAGTTCGGAGATCTGCAAAAGATTGAAAATTTGATTCGTCTTTGGAAAGCTAGAATTGTGACTCTTTGGTTCTCTCTGGAACTCAGAGCAGTTACAATTCCAAATATTACATATATATCAGAGGAAAGCTTTCCACTCTTCTTCAGCGGCATAGAAGGCTGCGAAGTAGTCGCCTTCAGTACTAAAGGACATGTTCGATATGCTGCAGAAAGAGCACTTTTGAAATCAGCTGTTAAATACGCAGTC
Organism: Solobacterium sp.; assembly: GCA_017459725.1. Taxonomy (GTDB): domain Bacteria; phylum Bacillota_I; class Bacilli_A; order Erysipelotrichales; family Erysipelotrichaceae; genus Bulleidia. The sequence goes on from JAFUCL010000030.1 coordinate 2,485, forward strand.
GATCACCTGCCATTGAAAACAATAATTGTCTATTCGGTTTGCGGGAAGGACGAGACGTCCTTACAACTATTCCAATACGCCATTGACAATGGTATCCGTGTGGTGATTCCAAACAACTCTCTTAGAGAAAGAAACAGGGAAAGGTGTTCGATTTTATGAATGGAACGACGAGTGGAGAAGTTGTTGGCACAGTCGGAACGCAGGGATCCCTGGAGCAGTCGAGTGCTGAGGCAATAGCAAATGAGAACGGAACTAACGTTTCTTCATCTATGCCTAATGCGGAGAAGGCGGTTACACCTCGAGAGAAGTTTATCAATTACTCTCTGAATCCTGACAATCCAAACGCCAGAGGAAAAGCTGAAGCATATGAGAAAGGTCTTGGTTACACAAAGGAGAATGCGGATGGACTTATTTCTCAGGTACACGATTATGTTACAGCAGGTAAGAAACCATATGAGGTTTCTCAATCAGAATATGGAACCAAATTTAAGTTTAGAATTCCAGTCACAGGGCCAAATGGGAAGACAAAAAATGTAATTGCCGTATATCAGATTGATAACGGTCAAAGTGTACCAAGAATGATTACTAATTATTTGGAGGGACGATAATGATCACAGAAAACACCAAAGTAAAGACTCTTGTAGCCAAAGAAGGCTACCCAGAAGGTACTATTGGAGTCGTAGTCAGCCTTTATAGCTCAGGTCCAGCATGTGAAGTCGAGTTATGGGATGAAACAGATTATCCTGTGGATGTAGTTACATATTTATTGTGTGAAGTTGAACCGGTGTCATAGCCAAAACGGGAGTGAAAATAAATCTGTGTAAGTTAGTTGAGAGCGTACGGCTCAGCTGACATTATGCAGATTATTTTTGTATTCATAATAAGCTAGTATTGCTATTCTATGCAGCAATGCTATTTGATTTCATTTCACTTTGTTTTGTTTCTCTTTATTTAGGTCATATGCACATAACACGGCACATAAAGGAAGTAATCTGGATTTGCTCATAATAGGTGATGTGAACGGCCTGCGTTTTTACGAACTGACCGAGCGCCTGAGACAAAGTCTTCATAAGCGTGTGGATTTACTGGATGTGAAACAGCTGCTGAATAATGAAGCGCTGCTGAAGGAGGTGCTGAAGACAGGCATCAGAATATATGAATAACCTGAGTTTTACGGAAAATGAAATGGTAATGTGAACTGGCGTGTGGGTAAAAGCTCTCACAGGATGAACGATTGTGTGTGACAGGTTGAAATATGACATTCCCGCACTTCTGCGAATGATAATGCAATAGACAGCTTTTCGGTCCGGAGAGCTGTTTTTACGTTTACTGTAAAATTACCGCGGTATTCGTGTTGTATAATAAATCTGTGTTTAATTGCGCGCTGTGAGCGATGTTCAGAGCATGCTCCCCGTTTTTTTTGATGAATGCAGTGATGCCGGCATTGATATATTTACGGTGGATGAATGTGTCTTTTCATTCATGCCGGATCCATTGAAAGATATGACATACAGAAAACGCTGTTATCCCGGTTTATTCAGGATTGTCCTGCTGATTGTCTGTGCAGGGGTTTTTCTGTTCGGCTGCGGTGCGTCTGCGGAAACGGCAGATGTTCCTTCACGGACAAATGCTGCATCTGAACCGTCCGGGCCTCCGTATGAGACACCTGAATTTCTGGATGCGGAATTCCACAATGATGCGGCAGGCGGCATAGACGGAGCGTGGATTGATACATCATGCACCGGGGAAGGATATGTTGCCGTGGCGGCGCAGTCCGACAGCAGACTCAAGTTCCAGGTCATCAAGGATGATGAAACCTACAATTACGACATGCATCAGGACGGTACACCCTCGGTATTCCCCCTGCAGAGCGGCAGCGGTGTATACAGGTTCCGGATCATGCAGAATATTGTGGACAAGAAGTATGCAATGCTGTACGAGACGGAAGCGAATGTTGTGCTCGGTGATGAGTTCCAGCCGTTTCTGAGACCGAGTGATTATGTGAATTACACGAAGGATTCCAAGTGTGTGGCAAAGGCCGGGGAACTGGCGAAACAGTCATATTCACAGGTGGATGTGATCCGGAATGTATATGAATTCATATGTAAGAGTGTGAAGTATGACAGGAAGAAGGCGGAGACGGTGCAGTCCGGGTATCTGCCCGATCCCGATGAGACAATGGCAACCGGCAAGGGCATCTGCTTCGACTATGCTTCATTGGCTGCGGCGATGCTGAGAAGCCAGGGGATTCCTACAAAGGTTATATTCGGATATGTTTCACCCAATGATGTGTATCATGCCTGGAACATGTTCTATACGGAAGAAACGGGTTGGGTGACGGCAGAGTTTGCTGTGGACCAGAGTGACTGGACACGGATGGACCTGACGTTCTCAGCCAACGGGTCCGACAGTAATTTCATCGGTGACGGATCCAACTATTCAGATGTGTATCAGTACTGAGCGGAGGTAAGCATATGGCAAATCACAGGAAAATGAATCAGCTCGGCATCAGCGCTTTCTGCGAGAGTCTGGCAATGATGATCAAGGCCGGCATACAGGTCAATGAAGCGGTGTATCTGCTCGGGCAGAAGGAAGAGGACAGCGGTGTGCTGGCATCTGCGCTCAGGGATATGGGAAAGAGTGTTGATGAAGGTTCTTCACTGGCGGAAGCCATGAAGAAAACGGAACTGTTTCCGGAGTATGCACTGCGTATGATCGAAGCTGGTGAATCCACCGGTAAGCTGGAGGAAGTACTGTTCAGACTGGCGTCCTACTACAGAGAACAGAATACGATTTCCGAGAAACTGCGCTCCGTAATCATCTATCCGGCGGCGATGCTGGTGATGATCATCATCGTGCTCGTGATCATGTTAAAGATGGTGCTGCCTTCCTTTGCGGATGTATACAATTCCCTGACCGGAAGTCTTTCCGAAAGCAGTTACCGGTATATCAGTCTGGCGTTCGGTTTCTGCCGGGCTGCGCTGGTGGTCATGGTGCTGATCGTTGTGATCGGTGTTGGCGGTTTGCTGCTGTGGAACGGTAAGGGCAGAGAGAAGGTCGAGAAGCTGCTGGCTTCCAACAGTGCCTGCCGAGGCATTATGGAAACCCTTGCCATGTACCGCTTTACTTCAGCGTTTGAAGTATTCCTGGCCAGCGGTGAAATGCAGGATGAAGCGATGCTGAACAGTCTGCCGATGGCGGAATACGGACCGGTGGAAGAGAAGCTGAAAGGCTGTGCACGTAAGATGGAAGAAGGCATCGGATTTGCCAAGGCTGCCAATGAGATGAATCTGTATGAACCGATCTACGGAAGAATGCTGATTCCGGGTGAGCGCAGCGGTCATCTGGATGCGGCTCTCAGAAGACTGATTGAGCTGCTTGGCGAAGACTGTGTCAACCGTATTGACCGGCTGATCAACTTTGTCGAACCGGTGCTGTCCGGTGTGCTGATGATTACGATCGGTGCGGCGCTGCTGAGTGTTATGCTGCCGCTGATCGGTATTATGAATTCAATCGGGTGAGCATATGTATCAGGACAGAAGGAAACACGGACTGATCGGGCTGCTCTGTCTGCTGGTGCTGGCTGTGGCGGTGATTGCGGCTGCTGCAGGTCTGCGCAGAAGGGTGCCTGAGGATCTCGGTGAAGACAGTATTCTTTCCATCCGCAGGGCGGTGGAGCAGAGTGCTCTGCAGTGCTATGCGGTGGAAGGTGTCTACCCGCCGGATATTGATTACCTGAAGGATAACTACGGTCTGCGTATCAATACGGATACGTATATTGTCCGGTATGAAGCATATGCCGAAAACCAGATGCCGAATATCCGGGTTGTAAAGAGAAACCGCTGAGGAGAAGAACATGAAACAGGAAAGAAGAACATGGTCAGGAATGAGTACGATCGCGATTACGGTCTTTTTCCTCGTGTGCTTCCTTTCCCTGATCCTCTTCGGCACGAATATTTACCGCGGGGTTGCGGAAAGCCATACCGGCAACAACAACCGCCGGGCTGTGCTGTCATATCTGCTGACGATCAGCCGCACCAATGAAGCGGATGTAAAGGCGGAAGAAGGCGCATACGGCGATATGCTGGTGATTGCGGACGGCGATACCGGCTATTCAACCCGTATCTATCAGTATGAGGGCAGTCTGGTGGAGGATTACGGCAGAAGCGGCGGAGAACTGTATCCCCGTGATGCGGCCAGGATTGCCGACAACAGTATGTTTGAGATTGAAGAGATCAGTGATGATCTGCTGATGATCACAACGGATAAGGGCATTGTCTATATCCATGTCCGGGGAGGCGGCCGATGAAGAAGAATGAGAATTTCAGCTTCTATACGGAAGTAATCGTGATGCTGCTGGCCCTGATCATGGTCATCATGACGCTGACCCGTGTCTTTGCCGGATCACGCGGACAGAGTTCAAAGGCTGCCCAGCTGAGTGATGCCGTAATACTGGCTTCCAACGGTGCGGAGATCATGGCTTCCTGCGGCAATGAGGAAGAGCTGATGGAAATCCTGAAGGATGCTGCTCCGGTGAAGGAAGGCACAACCATCCGTGCATACTTTGATGAGAACTTCCGCATGGATCCCAATGGTGTGATGGAGCTTGCCGTTGACTGGCAGGAAGAGAATGACTTTGTGCATGCTGTGATTACGGTAAGCCGTGAAAACAGAGAGCTGTATCAGATGACCACAGGTGTATACCTGAAAGGAGACAGACCATGAACAGGATACCGATCAGACTGGGTCCGCTGGCACTGCTGCTGACGGTCATCAGTATCTGTATGACAACCCTGGGTGTGCTTTCAACTGCGGATGCCGGCGCGGATATGCGTCTGGCCCAGCGGTATGCGGATACCGTACGCATCCGGTATGAACTGGAAGAGGACGGACAGAAATATCTGCGCGATGCCGACAAGGGAACGGAAACAGATACGGAAAAAACATTTGAACGAGAAGGCTATACCCTGACGGTCAGTCTGAAGAGAGACGGCGGCAGTTATGTGCCGGAGCTCTGGAAGCTGCGCAGGGAATGGGAAGAACATACAGGGATCGATGATCTCTGGCAGGGGGACTGAACTGATGAACATTATGGAAATACTGCAGGCCGCTACCACAGCGGGTGCTTCGGATATCTTTATCGTTGCGGGACTTCCGGTAACGCTGAAATGCAGCGGTACACTGAAGCGTCTTGAAGGGGATATCCTGAAACCGGATGCCATCGGTGTCCTCGTGGATGAGATCTATGAGACCAGCCGCCGTGAGCGCACCAATCTGGAACAGAGAGTCGATGATGACTTCTCATTCTCGATTTCACAGTTCGGTCGTTTCCGTGTGAACGTCTTCCGGCAGCGCGGTTCCCTGGCGGCAGTCATCCGGGTGATCCGGTTCGGTCTGCCTGATCCTGCGGCAATCGGTATTCCCGAAAGCGTACTGTCCATGGCGGATAACAAAAAAGGTCTGATCCTGGTGGCAGGAGCTGCCGGCAGCGGCAAATCCACTACCCTTGCATGCATGATCGACCGCATCAACAGAACAAGATCCTGCCATATCATCACCATGGAGGACCCGATTGAATATATTCACCGTCATGACAAATCAATTGTTACCCAGAGGGAAATCTTCATTGATACCCCGGGTTATCTCGAATCACTGCGCTCGGCTCTCCGTGAAAGTCCGGATGTCATCCTGCTCGGTGAAATGAGAGACTTCGATACGATCTCGGCTGCCATTACCGCGGCTGAAACCGGCACCCTGCTGTTCAGTACGCTGCATACATCCAGTGCTGCCAATACGATCAACCGTATTATTGACGTCTTCCCGGCTTCACAGCAGCAGCAGGTCAAGATCCAGCTGGCGCAGATCCTCAAAGGTGTTGTATGCCAGCAGCTTGTGCAGGGAACCGACGGCGGTCTGGTGCCTGCCTTCGAAGTGCTGAAATGCAACGCAGCGGTGCAGAATATGATCCGTGAAGGCAAGCTTCATCAGCTGGAGAGTGCCATGCAGACAGGAGCTGCGGAAGGTATGTACACGATGGATGCCAACCTCCTGAAACTGTACCGTGAGGGGAAGATTTCCAAAGAGACGGCATTGGTTTCATGTGTACATTATGATACGATGCAGAAAAGGCTGGCATTGTAATTAATACAGGTAATACGTGAAGGGAGAGCACACATGGCGGAGGAAATAAAGACGCTGCAGGTCAGGATGTTCGGTTCGTTTTCCATGGTGTATGACGGACAGCTGATCACCGGGAAAAACAAATCAGGTGAATCACAGTTCACTTATTTGATGCAGATGCTTCTGCATGCCGGCAGGAACGGCGTTGCCAAGGATGTGCTGCAGCAGAATCTGTTCCACGGCAAGGATCTTGAGAACATCCATCATTCCACACAGAGTGTCATCTATAATGCCAAGAAGAGACTGCTTCAGCTCGGTCTGCCGGATATCAATTACATAGAACAGAGAAACGGTGTTTACTACTGGACGGATCAGATCCCGGTGGAGGAAGATGCGGCGCAGATGGAAGCGTATTATGCGCAGGCCCGGCAGGAGGATGATCCTGTCGTCAGACGGAATCTGTATCTTTCCGCCGTGCATCTCTATACGGGTGAGTTCCTGGAAAACCAGGCTACGGCCATCTGGGTGGCAAAGGAAGCCCTGAAGTACCGGAATCTGTTTACGGAGTGTGTGGAGAATGCGGCGGAGCTTCTGCGGCAGGAAGAGGAATTCTTCATGCTGGAGGATCTCGGCAAGTATGCCGTTAAAGTAGCACCGCTGTCGGAGTGGGAAACCCTCGTCATGGAAGCTCTGATTGCGACCAGCCGCTATGATGATGCGATTCAGCTGTATGAAGATACGGTCGAGTTCTATATGAATGAGATGGGCTTCAAGCCCGGTGAAAGACTTCATGAACTGATGGCATATCTCGGTGAACAGATGGACCACCGGTATGAAGTCATTGATGAAATACAGAAGAAACTGATCGAGGGTGACCGGCAGAGAAACGGCGGTTACCTGTGCAGCTATCCCATCTTCCGCGGTGTATACCAGGTTACCGAGAGACAGATGGAGCGCGGCGGTCAGTCCGTGTATCTCATGCTCTGCACGATCGTTGATTCCAAGGGCAATCCGATGCGTGAAGGTCCCATGCTTGAAGAACTGTCGGAAAGACTGCGGGATGCCATCTTCCAGACGGTCAGACGCAGCGATATTATGACAAGATACGGGCAGGGACAATTCCTTGTACTGCTCTTCAACACAAGTCTCGAGAACTGCAAAATCGTACAGAAGCGTATTAATGAACGCTTCATCATCGGACGTCAGCGTACCGGTGTGAAGTATTACGTCAACAGCATTCTGAATTATCGGGGGTGATTGCGAATGACACAGACACAGAACTACCTGGGAATCAAGAATGGTGTGGTTGTCTGCATCCAGCAGCTTGACCGGCATGAATTCAGCGGTGCATTCTATCATGCATACGATCCGGATCCCGTTATCTTCAGAAACGAACCGGAACTGCTGCGCAGACTGGAAGACTTCTTCGACAGTCTTCGGTTTCCGTTCTCGGCTACCAACACACGGAATTTCCTTCCGCACGACAGCGATATCACCGCCTATTCCGAGGAGGACAGAATTATGAGCGACAAAGACGTACTGAACCATCACGGCGAAATCGGAACCTTCATCATCCGTGTGCAGCAGCGGCAGAACAGCAGCTGGCAGGGAAGAATCACATGGGTGGACGAAGACAAAACAATCTACTTCCGCTCCGCCTGGGAGATGATGAAACTGATTGATGAGGCTCTGGACACATACAGACCCGAAGCAGATCAGAAGGAAGTCAGCTGGGAGGATTGAACACCGGTACTTGAGCAACTGAGTACTTTTTGGTATGCTCCAAGATGCAGAACGGTCTATACCGGTCATGAAAGGAGGAGATACCATGAAAACACTCAGATTGAAGAAACCGGCAGTAACAGCACTGCGAGCGGCAGGCTGGGTCATGATGTTTCTTTCCTTTGCAATCATGGTGTTCCAGTTTGTTCCGCAGCTGGTCGGATATCAGGAATACGTGGTTATGTCAGAGATGATGGAACCGGATATTCCCAAAGGAAGTCTGATCCTGGTGACCAAAGCAGATCCCTATGAACTGATGCCCGGTGAGATTATCAGTTTCAAGGGGAGTTCCTCGGATAATACTGTTGTTACATACCGGATTACGGAGAATGATACGGCGGCTGAGCAGGTGATGACACTTGCGGACCGGTCCTCCGGCAGTGATGCCAAAGCAGTGAAGTATACGCAGATTGCCGGAAGAGTGCGGCATGTGCTGCCCGGCTTCGGCAATATATTCCGGTTCTTTGCGGGCGGCGGCAGATTTGTGCTGCTGGCGGTGTTCATCCTCGGCTTTGCGCTGAGTGAAGCGCAGGGAACCATCAGAAAGCGTACAGACAAAAAGAAGGAAGCAGACAGTAAGCAGTAAAGAGGTAAATCATATGATTACACTGGAAAAACTGGCCGCGTACGGAGCGGATACGAAAACAGGTCTTGAGCGCTGCATGAACAATGAAGCATTCTATCTCAGACTTGTCGGTATGATTCTGAAAGAGAAGTCATTTGATGCATTGGAAAAAGCCATTGCAGAGAATAATCTGCGGGCGGCATTTGAGGCTGCACATGCGCTGAAGGGTGTGGCGGGTAATCTTGCGCTTACACCGCTGTATGAGCCTGCTTCGGAGATGACGGAGCTGCTGCGTGCGGAAACACAGACGGATTATTCCGGATACATGAAGAAGATTCTCGAGCAGAAAGCACTGCTTGAAAAAATGAACGAAGAATAAAAAAGACAATGACAGCCGAAAGTAAAAACAGACGGGGAATGAGTCTGCGGACGCTCAGTACAGTAATGATTGCTGTTTCAGCGTTCGTTTCTTTTATGCTGTTCTTTTCAGTTACACAGGTATCGCGCGGTTACGAGGCTATGCGCACAGCAACCGATATATATATCCGCACCCAGCAAGATGTCAGTGATCTGCAGGCCGGTTCCGATTACCTGACCGAACAGGTCAGAAGTTATGTCATCACCGGTGATCAGCTCAGTATGAATCAGTACTTTGAGGAAGCGGAAGTCACCCGCAGAAGGGATGCGGCGGTTGAATCACTGGAGACGGTGCTTGACGGTACTGAAGCCTGTACGAGTCTGCAGACAGCGATGCAGTATTCCAACGACCTGATGGAGATCGAATACAGGGCGTTTCTGCTGCGTCTGGCGGCTGATCACGTACCGCAGGGCAGTTATCCCGCCTCCCTGCAGAATGTCTCTCTGAGCGCTCAGGACAGTGCTCTGAGCGATGCGGAGAAGAAGGAGCTGGCGGAACAGCTGGTGTTTGATGATGCCTACCGTTCCTGCAAGAACCGTATATCCGAGCAGGTGCGCAAATGCATGGTGGAGCTTGCCGCAACAACCCAGACTGAGCAGAGCACAACCATGAACCAGCTGCGTACGGCCCTGACCGTGCAGTATATTCTGATTGCGTTGCTGCTGGCGATTGTCTTTGCGGTCATCCTGATTATGACCTTCCATGTCATCAATCCCCTGCTCCGCAGTATCCGCAGAATCCAGGGACAGGAATATCTGGAACCGAAGGGACTGGCGGAGATGCAGTTTCTGGCCGGCGCCTACAACGATATGTTTGCCAAAGTGCGCACCGATCAGGAAAAGCTCTCATATGAGGCTACCCATGATGCTCTGACAGGTCTTTACAACCGCAAGGCATATGAGCAGGTAATGAGCAATCTTGAGAAACTCGACATATGTTATCTGATGCTGGATGTGGATAATTTCAAGGGTGTCAATGATACGTACGGACATGATACCGGTGACCGGGTGCTGCGCAGAGTGGCACAGCTGCTGAAGGAGAACTTCCGTTCGGACGATATGGCCTTCCGGTTCGGCGGTGATGAGTTTGCGGTTGTTATGAGGCATATGAATCCCGCCCTCAGGGATCTGGTCTCCGCAAAGGTTACCAAAATACGTGAGGAACTCGCCAGGGAAACCGACGGTATTCCGGCCGTGACCCTGTCCACCGGTGCGGCTTTCTCCGGCTGTGCGGAATCAACCGGCAGTGTGGCAAAGGATGCGGATATTGCACTGTACGAAGTGAAGAAGACAGGCAAGGGCGGCATTGAGTTCTATCCCGTCAAATAACACAGATACGGACCGGTTATATATCGGTCCTTTTTTCATGTGTGCAGTCAAATTCAATGAAGCAGATTTCCCATTCTTGATATAATAGGGAAGCTTGACAGGAGGAACTATGGCAGAACAGTATTCACCGATGATACAGCAGTATCTGACCGTAAAGGAACAGTATCCCGATACCCTGGTTTTTTACCGGGTGGGAGACTTTTATGAAATGTTCTTTGATGATGCGAATATTGCCAGCAGAGAACTGGATCTTGTTCTCACAGGCAAGAATGCCGGTGTTCCCGAGCGCATCCCGATGGCAGGGGTTCCGCACCACGCTGTCAGTTCCTATGTGCAGAGACTTGTGCAGAGAGGCTATAAGGTAGCCATTGTGGAACAGGTGGAGGACCCGAAGGAAGCAGTCGGTCTTGTCAGGCGTGATGTTATTCGTGTAATTACGCCGGGCACCCTGATGGATGAGATCACGGATGAGAAGGAAAGCATCTATCTGGCGGCGGCTGAGGACTACGGCTACGGCTATGCAGTGGCTATGGTTGAGGTCAGCACCGGTGAGAATTTCCTGCAGGAGACTGCGCATACCTTCCAGGCATTTCTGCAGGCACTTCTGCGGAACAACGTCCGTGAGGTTGTTGTAAAGGAAGGCTTTGATGAAAGAATCGTCAGGCAGCTGCGGGAAGCACGGATTGTGATTTCCTACTGTGATGCGGATCATATTGCGGAGGGGTATCTGCCGCTGGCGGAGAGCCTGCGCAGGGATTATGAGCGCACTGCATACGGAAGGATGCTCAACTACCTCGAAGCAACCCAGAAACATGTCCTCGGACATCTGCAGCCGGTGTCCCTTGAAAGGGAAGAGGAAATCCTGTACATGGATTTCAGCACCCAGCAGAATCTGGAACTGATCACCCCGCTGCGCACCCAGAGCAAAGGCGAGACATTATGGTCATTCCTGGATGAGTGCCGTTCGGCCATGGGTTCGCGTCTTTTGAAGAAGTGGATTGAGAAACCGCTGGTCAGTGCCGATGCCATTACCGTCCGCTATGACCGTGTGGAATACCTGATCAAACAGTTCATGGCCAGACAGAAACTGCGTGAACACCTGTCCGGTATCTACGATCTGCAGAGACTGATTGCCCGCTGTGCCCTGAATACGGCCAATGCCGTGGACTGCCAGAGACTGTCCAAAACACTGCTGGAAGTGCCCGGTGTGCTGGAAGCTGTCAGGGGTGAACCGTTTGCGGTCTATGCCTCGGTGGATCCGCTGAGCGATCTCTGTGAAGCGCTGAAGGATGCCTTCGTGGAGAATCCGCCCGTGCAGATGTCAGACGGCGGTATCATCCGTGACGGGTATAACAAAGAACTGGATGAAGCCCGTGAGATACAGCGCAACGGACGCAAGTATATTGCGGACATGGAAGCCGGCGAACGTGAACGCACCGGTATCAAAACACTGAAAATCGGATACAACAAAGTATTCGGCTATTATATTGAGATTTCCAAGGCGGCCGCTGCCGGGGTGCAGGATGACTGGGGATATGTGCGCAAGCAGACCCTGGTGAACAGCGAACGGTATATCTCCCAGGAGCTGAAGGAGAAGGAAGATCTGATCCTTCATGCCGAGGAGAATGCCATCCGTATTGAGAAGCAGCTGTTTGCCGAGATGATGGAGAACATCCGCAGACACCTGGTGAAACTGCAGAAGCTGGCATTGGTGCTGGCGGAACTGGACTGCTATGGGGCGCTGGCGGAAGTCAGTGCGAAATACCGCTGGGTAAGACCTGAGTTCACCGATGATCTGCTGGAGATCAAGGGAGGCCGGCATCCGATCCTGGATGTCATGATGAAGGATCCCCACTATGTCGCCAATGACATCGTGATGGATAAAGACAAGAGTATTCTTCTGATTACCGGTCCGAACATGGGCGGTAAATCCACATATATGAGACAGACAGCGCTGATTGCGGTGCTTGCCCAGATCGGCTGTTTCGTACCGGCAAAGTCTTGTAAGATGCCGCTGTTTGACAAAATCTTTACGAGAATCGGTGCCAGTGATGATATTCTGTCCGGTCAGTCTACCTTCATGGTGGAGATGAACGAGGCTAACCGTGCATTGAGCGGGGCTACGGCGCGTTCGCTGATCCTGTTTGATGAGATCGGCCGCGGTACGTCCACCTATGACGGCATGGCGCTGGCCCAGGCGATGATCGAATACATTGCCGCATGCATACATGCCAAGACCCTGTTCAGCACGCATTACCATGAACTGACAACCCTGGCGGATTCCATCGGGGTAGTGCGCAATGTGCATGTACAGGTTAAAGAGGACAAAGAGAAGGTCACCTTCCTGTACCGTATCAAAGACGGCAGTGCGGACCGGTCATACGGTATCAATGTTGCCAGACTGGCAGGTCTGCCGGAGGCAGTGCTGGACCGTGCCAAAGGACTGCAGAAGGAACTGGAGTCCAAGAAGCGGGTTGTTCAGCAGAACTACCAGCTGATTGAAATGAAGAAGGAAGATCCCCGCACCGAAGATATTATGAACAAGCTGCGCAGTGTCAGTGCAGATGATCTTTCCCCGCGGGAAGCCTGGCAGATGCTGGCAGATCTTTCCGACGAAGCGAAAAAGGAGTAGACATGGAAAACAGCATTGTAATTAAAGGAGCCCGGGAGAACAACCTCAAGAATCTCTCCCTTGAAATACCCAGAAACAAGCTTGTTGTTATGACCGGACTTTCCGGAAGCGGAAAGACCTCGCTTGCTTTTGATACGATCTACGCAGAGGGACAGCGCCGCTATGTCGAATCACTGAGCGCATATGCAAGACAGTTCCTGGGCGGTGTGGACAAGCCGAATGTGGAATCCATTGAAGGTCTTTCCCCGGCGATTTCCATTGACCAGAAGACAACCTCCAACAACCCGCGTTCCACAGTTGGAACCGTAACGGAGATCTACGACTATCTGCGTCTGCTGTATGCGAGAACCGGTATCCCGTACTGCCCGAATCACAACATTCCGATTACCGGACAGACCATCACCGAGATGGTGAATACCGTCATGGATTACCCGGATGAAACAAGACTGACCGTCATGGCACCGACCGTGCGCAACCGCAAGGGAACCTTCAAGGAAACCTTTGAGAAGCTGCAGAAGGACGGCTACGTGCGTGTGCGGGTGGACGGTGAGATCAAGATGCTTGAGGACGAGATCGACCTCGACAAGAACAAGCGTCATGACATCGATGTCATCATTGACCGTATTGTTAAAAGAGATGATTCCCGGAGCCGTATCCATGACTCCATGGAAACAGCGCTGAATCTTGCGGACGGCAAAGTCATTGTGCTTGCCGGGGATAAGGAAAACCTGTTCTCCAGCAACTATGCATGCAAGATCTGCGGCTTCTCCGTGCCTTCCCTGGAACCCAGACTGTTTTCGTTCAATACACCGCTGGGTGCCTGTGATCTCTGCAAGGGTCTCGGCATTACCGAAGAGGTTGATATCGATCTGCTGATCCCGGATGATACACAGACGCTGAACGAAGGCGCCATCCGCTACTACAAGAACATTGCCGGTTCCGACAATATTGAATGGCAGACCTTCTGCATTCTCTGCCGGGCTTACAAGATTGATATGGACAAGCCGGTCAAGAACCTGACTAGGAAGCAGATGGACATCATCCTGAACGGCAGTGACAAACCGATCAAGTATTCCATTACTTCGTCCTCCGGAAACAAGTATTCGAGAAATGACTACATTGAGGGTGTCAAATCCCTGATTGAAAGAAGATATGTAGAAACACAGAGCGCATGGTCCAAGGACTGGTACCATTCGTTCATGATGGAATCCACCTGTCCCAAGTGCGGCGGCAAGCGCTTAAACGAGCAGGCTTTGGCCGTACGGGTGGAAGACAAGAATATCATGCAGTTCACGGAACAGTCCGTTACCCAGGCGCTGGGATGGGTCAATGATCTGAAGCTGAGTGAGACCCAGGCCAAGATTGCGGAACTGGTGCTTAAGGAAATCCGCAGCCGTCTGAATTTCCTCAAGGATGTCGGTCTGGATTATCTTACCCTGGACCGTCTGGCAGGAACGCTTTCCGGCGGTGAAGCACAGCGTATCCGTCTGGCCACCCAGATCGGTTCCCGTCTGTCGGGTGTTTTGTATGTACTGGATGAACCGAGCATCGGTCTGCACCAGAGAGACAATGCCAAGCTGATTGCGACCCTGAAGAAGATGCGCGATCTCGGCAATACGCTGATTGTTGTAGAGCATGATGAAGAAACGATGCTGGCAGCGGACTGGGTTGTTGATATCGGTCCGGGTGCGGGTATCCACGGCGGTGAGCTGATTGCCAGCGGTACCCCGGAGGAAGTCATGCAGTGTGAGAATTCCATTACGGGACAGTATCTCTCGGGCAGAAAGCGCATTGATGTGCCTAAACAGAGACGCAAGGGCAACGGCAAGTCCGTAGAGGTAATCGGTGCATCCGAACACAACCTCAAGCATATCAACGTCAAGTTCCCGCTCGGCAAGATGGTGGTTGTCACCGGTGTCTCCGGCAGCGGCAAATCCACGCTTGTCAACGAAGTGTTCATGAAGGCTGTGCAGCAGAGCATCGGCCGTATGAAGCGTGTCAGACCCGGTAAGTTTGACAAGATGAAGGGTCTCAAGAATATCGATAAGCTTGTGCAGATCGACCAGGATCCGATCGGCCGTACTCCGCGTTCCAATCCGGCTACTTACACAAGTGTCTTCGATGATATCCGTGATGTCTTCGCGAATACTCCGGAAGCGAGAATGCGCGGCTATGACAAGGGCAGGTTCTCCTTCAATACGAAGGGCGGACGCTGCGAAGCATGCCAGGGTGACGGTGTGCGCACCATCCACATGAACTTCCTGCCGGATGTCTATGTCCCGTGTGAAATCTGCCACGGCAAGCGGTACAACGATGAAACCCTGCAGTGCACCTTCAAGGGAAAGAACATCTACGAAGTTCTGGAAATGACCGTAGAGGAAGCACTGACACTGTTTGCCAACAACCCGAAGATCAAGAACAAACTGCAGGCGCTGTACGATGTCGGTCTCGGCTATATCAAGCTGGGCCAGTCCTCCACAACCCTGTCCGGCGGTGAAGCACAGCGTGTAAAGCTCGCCAGTGAACTGCAGCGCAGACCGACCGGCAAAACAGTCTATATCCTGGATGAACCGACGACAGGTCTGCATACCGATGACGTCAAGCGTCTGATTGCGGTACTCGACAGAATCGTTGAAACCGGCAATACCGTAATCGTCATTGAGCATAACCTGGATGTCATCAAGTGTGCGGACTGGATCATTGATCTGGGACCGGAAGGCGGCGATGCCGGCGGCACCGTCATTGCGGAAGGCACCCCGGAACAGATTGCGGAGAATCCGGATTCCTGGACCGGACAGTATCTGAAAAAAGCATTGGCCTGGACAAAGGAACAGGAAGAAAAACACAAGTAAATATGCACAGGAATGAAGCGTTGTTCCGGAAGCCGGAACATTCCGGGAATACTTCGTTCCTGTGCATTTTTTCAGGCCATATAATAAATCGTTAATGACATATAAGATATACAGCATAATAACTGTTTGACAGTTGCGCTTTGCAACAGTATGATTGTAAAGAATCTGTAAAAGGAACAGGAGGATTTTATGAGCGTAAAACAGGCTGCAGCCCGTGACCAGCGCCGGAAGATGATGCTCGAGGAGCCGATGCTCCGGGTTATTCCGAAGGTAGCGCTTCCGATGATCGTATCATCGCTGATTGACTCCATCTATAATCTGGCCGATACATTCTTTGTCAGCCAGATCGGTACAAATGCCACAGCCGCGGTAGCCATCAATGACTCGCTCATGATGTTCCTGCGTGCCATTTCCATGGGTTTTGCGCTTGGTGCTGCCAGCTATATCTCCCGTCTGATGGGAGCCAAACAGGATGACAAGGCATCCCGGGTCGGCACATCCACACTGTTTATCGGTGTTATATTCTCTATGTGCTTCGGTCTGTTCTGCCTGGCGTTCCGTTCACCGATCGTTGATCTGCTCGGTGTAACCGCAGATGCGAAGCCGTATTCCATGGACTATTCCTTCTGGATCCTGCTGGCGGCTCCGTTCACCACGGCGGAACTGATTATGAACCAGCTGCTGCGTTCGGAAGGAAGCACAACGTTTGCCATGATCGGTATGGTATCCGGATGTTTCCTGAATATTATCCTTGACCCGATTTTCATCAACGTCATGGGCTGGGAAGTAGCCGGTGCAGCCGGCGCTACGGCCCTGTCCAAAGTTTTCAGTGTCATCGTGCTTGCATATCCGTTTGTCAAACACCATACGATGCTTGATATCAGTCTGAAGAACTTCAAACCGGACAGGGAAGGTGCAGCCGAAGTTGCCCGTATGGGTGTTCCTGCCTTCCTGCGTATGAGTCTGATGAGTGTCGGCGGTATTATCACAAACAACGTAGCGAAGGGTTTCGGCACGGCTGTGCTGGCCGGTATCTCCGTTGCCAACAAACTGTACCGTTTCGTTTCCGCTACGATCATGGGCTTCTCCCAGGGCTTCGGTCCGGTCGCAGGTTTCTGCTGGGGTGCACGTAAATATAAGCGTGTACGGGAAGCATTCAATACAACCTGTCTGATCGGTATCGTGGCCGGCGGTATTCTCGGTGCGCTGATGTTCATCTTCGCAAGAAACCTGATTGCCCTGTTCAATTCCGAAGCCAATGAAACCATGTTTATCATCGGCTCCCTCAAGATCAGAGCACTGTGTCTTGTGCTGATTCCGCATGAGATCGTTATGATTACCAGCAACCTTTACCAGTCGCTCGGAAGACCGATCGGCAACCTGGTGCTGTCTCTTTCCAGACAGCTGATCTTCCTGATCCCGATGGTGCTGATTCTGCCGAATGTGTTCCCTGCCTTCGGACTGCCCGGCGAATACGGTCTTGCGATTGCCCAGGCTGCTTCAGACCTGTTTGCCTTCCTCTTCCTGGCTCTGCCGCTCGTCGTATACATGTTCAAGAAAATCGGCCATCTGGAAGACGGTGCGGAACCTCCGTTCTCCAGCGTTTCCAAAAAGTAAACATCCAAGGCTCAGTCTTAACCGGCTGAGCTTTTTCTTCGCTATAATAGACGTAACAGCAGAAATAAATACGGAGGCAGCAGAATGAAAACAATAGGATTGCTCGGCGGCATGAGCTGGGAAAGCACGGTGCATTACTACACGTTTATCAATGAGTATGTGAAGGAAAAACTGGGCGGTCTGCATTCCGCCAAAGTGCTGATGTACAGTGTGGATTTTGCGCCGATTGCGAAGATGCAGGAAGAGGATAACTGGCAGGCAGCCGGGGAAATACTGGCGGATGCAGCGGAAGGTCTGGAGAAGGCCGGAGCGGACTGCATTGTGATCTGTGCAAACACCATGCATAAAGTGACGGAGCAGATTGAAGCGCGGATATCCGTGCCGGTGCTGCATATAGCGGATGCGGCTGCGGATGCACTGCTGCGTGACGGCATCAGACGCACGGGACTGCTCGGGACGAAGTATACGCTGACCCAGGATTTCATCATCAAGAAATTGCAGGAACGCGGGCTTGAGGTGATCCTGCCGGATGGTGAGGACATCGATACCGTGAATGATATTATTTACGGAGAACTTTGTCTGGGTGTGATCAATGATGCGTCACGGGAGAAATACTGCCGTATTATTAAGAAGATGAAGGATGCCGGTGCGGAAGGTGTAATACTGGGCTGTACGGAAATCGGTATGCTGGTGGAGCAGAAGGATGCGTGTCTGCCGGTGTATGATACAACGCTTCTGCATGCCCGGATGGCGGCGGCATTTGCGCTGGAGGAGGAGAAATGAGAGTCAGACTGGATGATGTGATTACAGGATTGGAAGAAGTGTCGGAGGATACACAGGTGTTTTACGATCCGTCCCGTGGAAGCATTGAAACGATTTATGACGGGGATGAACCCGGTGATGACTGGATCGAACTGCCGGACAGGCGGGAAATCAATGAGTACGGGATGATGCTTGCGTTTATTGAGCGCAGGACGGAGGGGGCCGCAAAGGAATGGCTGAGCAATGCCGTGCACGGCAGAGGCGCTTTCCGGATGTTCCGGGCTACGCTGGACCGCTTTGATCTGACGCAGGACTGGTATACGTTCCGTGAGCGTGCTTACCGTTCCGTGGCCATTGACTGGTGTGAAAGCAATGGTATTGAATATGACACCGCACATGTATATGTTCCCGATGATGATGACGACTACGATGACTACGAAGAGGAAGTCTACGAAGAACCGGTCAGAAACACGGTTCCCAAACCGGTTCCTCTGCGCATCGTGGAAGTGCAGAAGAACAACCTTGCCTCAGTGACATACATGGCAGCGGATATGCTGGCACTGATGAGCGGTAAGAAAGAGCAGGATATTGAGGCGGCAGAGGATCATCTGCGGAATCTGCTGAAGACAGGCTGGTCGGTGTTTGCGGCAAGCGAGAACGGCAGGTTTATCGGTTATGCGGCAGTACAGCCGTTTGCGGGCGGTCTGCTCAAGGAAATCTATGTAAGACCGGAGAACAGGCACAGAGGCGTCGGCAGAAGGCTGATTGAGGAAGCGGCGGCCAGGACCATGGAACAGCTTCATGTAGATGTGGATCCGGCGGACGGCACAGCCCTCGGTTTCCTCAGCGCAGTCGGCTACAGCACCATGTCGGCAGTACGCCTGGAGAAGCAGGAAAAGACACCGGATATCACGATCCGCATCGGCAAATACAATTTCGGCTATAAGGAGTAACAGGAATGAGTCTGTAACAGTTAAGGAATGGTGAAACATTCTGAGGCTGGAAAACAGCCTCTTTTTAGATTCATTCAAAGCGAACATCCAAATGAAGCCAGCCAGAGTGAAAAGATTTCATTTCAATGGCGATATTCAAGAGATTCAAGCA
>JAFUCL010000031.1 GCA_017459725.1 Solobacterium sp.
ACATAGTCAAAGCTACAAATGTAGTTGTTTTAACTGTACTCTATTCACGATTTCAAAGAACATTTTCTGAGATCAGCTGGATTTAGAAAAAATCTCAGATTTTAGTCAAAATCACTTGACTTCCTTATAGTTAAATTCTCCCTCCCGAACAGTATAGCAGAATTACGTTCACTCACGGCAGTCTTACATGCATCTCCAGGTCATGTCTGCGCTCAAGGATATCCTCCTCATAGAACAGCTGCGGAAAACCGCTGTGATGGATGACATACGGAACACCGCGGGGATTCCGGCGGTCACTGACAACCCCGATATGATTGCGGAAGATCACGATATCACCGCCCTGCCAGTCATCAATCTGATACAGGTCCAGACCATGCTGCTCTGCATATCTGCCGAAGAACACCTTCAGATTGCGCACTCTGCGGAAATCTATATTCCTGTCGATTGGTTCATCCGCATACTCCCCGGGATGTGCCTGCCGGTCCGCATCAACCATCTCCTGCAGATCATATCCTGCCGCCCGCATACCGAAGCCGACCACATCCGTGCATGTACCGTAACCGTCATCGGGATAACCAGTGCTGTAGTATTTGCTTTTATACCGCGGTCTGCCCTGTACATACTGCAAAGCGCCCTGCAGGAAATCCTGACGGTCACCGAGGCCATCGCCGTCCTTATCTGCTGCACTTTCCGCAAACACTGCTGCTTCCGAATACGCATCCGTTCGTCTGCCGTTCAGAGGCACGGCAAAAAAGCAGCATACCGCTGCCGCACAAATTGTAAGCAGTACAGCCAGAACTCTGCGCATCTCTTTCCCCCTAAAACAGGACAGCTTCCGCTGTCCCTAATCAGTATTTCTCGTAAAACAGTTCAATCTCTTCGCCGAGCGGACCGATGATAAATGCAATCCTGGCCGGCAGATCAGGTTCCGAACGGATCACGATATCCTTCGGTTCCGTCTTCACTTTATAACCCGCCTCCGCTGCCGAAGCAACCACTTCATCCACATGGCTTGTCGCCAGGGCGAAATGCCGGATCATGCCGGCCTCCGGACCGTCCTCTCCGTTGTTGAAGATTTCAATCAGACCGGCACCCGTATCCAGCATGGCACCGTTGCCCATCGTTCTCTTTACAGGCATACCCAGTACTTCGTGATAGAACCTGAATACTTCCTCATACTGATCCTGTCTGCATTTCAATGATACATGATGAATACCCGTAATATAGCCCATATGCGGATCCTCCTTTGTATATAAACGGCTGTATATACTCTCAGTATAGCGGATTCCGGCCGGTATGTTCATGCATGTTATATGACCGTTTCTTCTACTCTGCGCTGCCTAGTTTTTTCAGAGCTTCACCGGTAACCCGGTAAACCGTCCAGTCATCCATCGGCACAGCCCCGAGTGACTTATAAAAACCGATGCTCGGCTCATTCCAGTCAAGACATGACCATTCCAGTCTTCCGCAGCCTTCCGCCACGGCAGTCTCCGCCAGTTTCTTCAGCAGTGCCGTCCCGATGCCGAGATCCCTGTATTCCTGCTTTACAAACAGATCCTCCAGATAAATGCCCGCTCTGCCGAGGAACGTCGAGAAGTTATGGAAATACAGTGCAAAGCCGGCCGGTTCACCTTTATAGGACGCCAGCAGAACCTCTGCCCTGCCCTTGTCAAAGATCCATTCCCCCAGCAGCTTTTCATCCGCCACAACCTGATCTTCCATCTTTTCATAGACGGCAAGGCTGCGTATAAATTCGAGAATCTGCGGCACATCTGCACGCTCTGCTTTCCGGATCACAATATCTTCCATATGTTTCTTCTCCTTTTCATCACGCAGCGCATATTCAAACAGATCCGCTTCCATATCCCCGGTATCCTCATACCAGACACTGAGTGTTTCAACATATGCAAACCCGGCCCGGCGGTATACCTTCTCTGCCGGCAGGTTTCCTTTGACAATATCCAGATGCACAGCCTCCGAACCGCATTCCCGCGCTGTATGCAGCACAGCATCTATCATTGCCTTTGCCGCACCGCTGCCCCGGAATTTGCTTTTCACCGCAAACAGATGCAGAACGGTCACATTGTCGCTGCGCACCTTCCAGTTCACATCTTTATAAATGTCATCCTCATGCTGGACCAGCACCATGGCTGCCGCAATCTCCCCGTCAATGATACCCAGGTACATTTCCCCGCTGCGTATATGTTCCAGCAGGTCATTCTCGGAAGGATAGATACCGTAATGCCAGTTGGGACCATAGGCATCGGTTTTCTGCGCTTCACAGACATCTCTGTAAAAGCCGCACACTGCCTCAAAATCACTGTTTTCTGCTTTTCTGATTACCATCATTCATCCCTCCCCGGACCGTTCCACAGCCGGTAATATATGCCCTGCTTCGCCAGCAGTTCATCATGTGTTCCTTCTTCCTCAATGCCGTTTCTGCCGAGCACCACGATTCTGTCCGCATTCTTTACGCTGACTGCTCCCGACGACTGAAGTCGCGGGGTTCTCAGGGTTAATACTGCTTTTCCTAAGTTCATCATGATCAGTATTGCTGACCACATGTTAGCTTAGGCACTGACAGATTCCCTGATCTGTTACGGAGCTGCTTCGTACGAAGGATGCCGCTTCAGCTCGGCCATATCATGACCTGCTGTACATTTTCGCTTCCGCTTAACGGCTGCACAGTCAATCAACCGGATCTGTTTATTGAGAGATCATCTCATGGTACCGCTCAGCTGATATACCAGCTGAGTTTCTTTTCGGATGTTAATCGTTCCAGTTCTTTGTTCTGAAGGGAGATGTAGTTTTCAAAATCATTTGCGCAAGACTCATAATCGACCGTATCCGGCTTCATAGAGTCTTCTGAGGAATATAAGGTATGCCCGGTAATGAACGCAGAGTAGAGATCTCGCTGTACGGTGTTTCCATCGATCTCAAATGATCGTACGCTAAGATCCTTTTTGATCGTTTCCCCAGTCACGTGGTTGATCTGAGATGCCCGAATCTTTGCGGTATCCGTATGGATCAGTTCTTTACCGATGTATTGAAGTTTCTGATCCAGTATGCGTTCAAACATTGATGGCGCATGGTTTGCGAGAGCTTTCCCAAATCTTGATTTTCGGTTGAACCTGCCGTTCTTTGCGTTTCTTGTCGTGTTCTTTGAACGCTTTTGAAGCGCACGATAATTCATCGTCTCGCAGATAACTGTCGTGCTGCGTTCAAGGATCTCATTGGCAAGTTTCTCATGTGACGTCTTTATGAGTGCTGCCCGTTTCCGGTACAGTTCTTTCCGCTTATTTCGCAATCGGTCATATCTTGCAGAATATCTCCATTGGAGCCTGATCCCCTTGCAAATCGTGCCATTGGCATTGTAATTGGATGGGTTCGTGGATCGTCGGCTACGATCCATCGCCCGATTTATTCTACGGATCTTGGCATCTATCAAGGGAATATCCGGTGCTAGTTCATGAAGCTGTACGTGCTTATTGGATACCTCTGCAACTGTCGAAACTCCGATATCAAGTCCGGTCACAACAGTATCCGAACCATATTCATGTTTCTTCGGTGGTCTGCCTCTGAGTACCAGCTGGACAAAGTATCTTGTCTTACCTCGAATCGTCTTTCGAATCAGCCGAACATACTTCAGTCGGTTATTTCGGATCGCCTCCATCGCATATGCATCATCCGGTTTTACGATGACCTCACATTTGTGGTTTCTTCCTATGTACAAAAGTCCATTTCGATAGTTTAAAGGAGATTTTTTGGATTTTCCCTCTACAGAAGTGTCATCATATCTGGAATGATGCCTGACATGATCCGCTTCACGAAACCGGAGCTTTTCAACTGAACGGAATGCTTTCGTAGCCTGTTTCTGACATTCATCGATTCCGACAGTATCAGAGAAATGATGTTTCATCTCTGCCGCTTTCTCATGAAGCTGATATTCCGTGTAGCCATATTCAAGCTGTTTCTGGCGGATCTTCTTACTGCGGTCCTTGACAGTTTTATCCTTTACAAGACTTTGATATTCTGGGTCCATCTGAAGTTTATGAAGCCGCTTTAATGCCACATCCAGGCAACCATTGTAGATCTGATCCAGAATACGAAAATATTTCTCAATAAATGAGCGGTCTGTAATATCTGCCTCAAGCGTCAGGATAAAGGAATCCGTACGTTCATATCTAGACATGTTTCTGGTCCTCGATATACCGCCGTATCGTATCTTCCGAAATATGACCGATCGTACAGCAGAAATAGCTTCTTGTCCAAAGAGAAGGAATACGGCTTTTCAGCCACGGGAATTCTTCACGCAGGATTCTTGATGATCTTCCTTTCAAGGATTTGATGAACTGGTGCAGAGGAACGCGAGGATCTATTTCCACAAAGAGATGGACATGATCCGGCATTACTTCCATGGCTTTAATTGATGCATCAAAGTCTGAGGCAACAGAAAAAAGAATCTCTTTCAGTCGCTCATCTACACCATCGACCAGTACAGGCCTTCTGTATTTCGGGCAGAAGATAATATGAAACTGATTCTTATAAACCAGTCCTTTTTTATGCGTATAGAAATCATTCATATCGTGCATTCTTATAGCTGAATTATACCACATCAACATTAGATAATTGCCGCATATCTAATTAAATTGACTCTGTATTTATTATAAAAAGGCAATTCCTCCCGATCACTGAAGTGACAGGCTCCCTTGCCCAATTGTTGTGGGCAATGGTCAGGGTTGTTCTGCCTTTGGACAGCTCCTCAAGACTCTTTTCAATCAGCAGCTCGCTTTCATTGTCGAGCGCACTGGTCGCTTCATCCAGCAGTAATATCGGCGGATTCTTGAGGAAGACACGGGCAATCGCAATTCTCTGCTTCTGTCCCCCGGACAGCTTCACACCGCGCTCTCCCACATATGCATGATACCCGCCATTCAGCTCCCGTATGAACTCATCAGCCCCGGCCAGCTTCGCCGCCGCATCAATGATTCGCAGCACCGCATACAGAACCGCCAGCTTCCAGATCAGCGACACCGTCAGATCCGCCGGACTGTACATAGCCGTATTGGTCAGTCTGCTCATGATCCGCGGAAGCACAATGTCGCAGAGTGTCGTCAGAGCAGCACAGAACAGATCAAAATACAGCAGTTTCCGGTATTTCCGCAGATACGGCAAAAACCGCCGCAGCAGCTCTTTCGTCCGGTAACGCTTTGTTTCTGTCATCGTCATAGTTTTACCTCATATGCTTTAGGAATTATACGTTTCCCGTACAGGGTACCGCAAGCAACGTAAACGGTCTGTTCCAAAAATAATCCGCTAATTCAAAACATCAGTATGCTGTGCTCTGCCGAACCGACTGTTATGTTTAGAAAGAACAATGAACGGAGGAAAATGTATGTCCGTATGCAGTGCCGATTCCTACAGCAGGATGCTTTATGCAAAGCAGATCCTGAGTGCCGACCAGCCGTGTGATCGCCGTCCGGGCAATGCCCCTGCCGATGCCGGTGTCACGTACAGCGATGATGGATCCGTTCATCTCTGTGTATATGCGCCGCATGCCTCTGCAGTCACCGCAGATGTATCCGTCAGCGGCACCAACCGCCAAACCGCCGTACTGGAAAAAGGCAGTGACGGTGCGTTCCGTACGGTCTTTGCATACCAAAAGAACTTCAACGGTCCTGCCAATACCCTGCTCCGCATTGACGGCAACGAAAGCCTGGATCCGTTTATCCCGATTATCTGGACCAACAACAGACCGTACAACTGCATTGAGTTTCCATCCGAAGACATGGACTGGATCTTCCCGCGCAAAGTCCCCCACGGCACTATAACTGTGCACACCTTTGATTCGGAAGTCATGGGCAGAGCGGAGCGTGTTCTGGTGTATACACCTGCAGGCATGCAGAATAAAGAGCTTCCCGTGCTGTATCTGCTCAACGGCTCAACAGACAATGAAACCAGCTGGTTCAGCGTCGGCAGGATTGCGGACATTTTCGACAATCTGCTTGCCGATGGAAAGATGATGCCTTTCATTGCCGTAACCGTCAATGCGATGCTGCGGGAAAACGGTGCTGTAAACAACGACCGTGACGGCGCCCTTGAACGCATGCTCTGCAGCGAAGTGATTCCGCTGATCGAAGGAGAGCATCTGCGCACAAAGAAAAACCGTGCGGTTGCCGGTCTTTCCATGGGTGCGTATATGACTGCGGATATCGCCATGCACAGACCGGATCTCTTCGCATATGCCGGAACCTTTACCGCCAGTCTCTCACAGACACCCGAACAGATTGCCTCCATGTATACCCGCAGCGGATATGTGCGTCCATACCATACATTCCTGCAGGAAGTCACCGCGGAACAGTTTGCGTCTATGTACCGGGTCTGGTTCCGCTCCACAACCACACAGGAAGACCATCCGGAACTCTTTGAAGCAGACGACCGTCTCTTCGAACAGGCCGGTTACAGTGCATTGCCGTGTTCATACAGAATCCTGTATCCTGCCGAAGTCACCAAATGGAATAGCTGGCGATGCGGCATCCGTGATTATGCACAGCTTCTTTTCCGATAACACCGCAGTCTCTTCGCTGCTGTACCCTTTGCATACTATAATGAGTTCAAAGAGGTGAATGAGTTATGAATGAGAACATGCGTGCAGCGTCAAAAGCGCTGGCACAGGTTACCCTGAAGCATCTCCGTGACAACGGATTTGCGGCAGATTATTTTGAAACGGCGAAAGATGCCCTGGCATTTCTGAAAGAGCTGATTCCGGCAGGTTCCAGCGTCGGCTTCGGCGGATCGGAAACCCTGAAGGAAACCGGCATACTGGACTGGCTCGGGGAAAGCACCCAGTATACCGTGTATGACCGCTATCATACGGATGACGTCAAAAAGGTGTTCCACCAGTGTCTGGATGCGGATTATTACCTGATGAGCTCCAACGCCGTAATGGTGGACGGTCATCTGTACAATGTCGACAACACCGGCAACCGCGTGGCTGCATTAGCCTACGGACCGGAACACGTCATCATTGTGGCAGGAACGAACAAACTGGTGAGAAACATCGAAGAAGCAGTGATCCGCAATGAAGACATCGCCGCTCCCGCCAACAACATCCGTCTGAACCGTCCCAATCCATGCACAATGACCGGAAGCTGCGCACACTGCAGCAGTCCGACAACCCTGTGCAACCAGCTGGTCATGACCCGCCGCAGCAACCCTGCCGGCAGGATCCATGTTCTGCTGATCAACGAAGTGCTCGGATACTAAAAAACGGGCTCCTCTTTAATTGAGGAGTCCGCAATTTTTTTATGCTTATTCCGGTTTGCCGAGCAGCTTGAACATGTTCTTCTTATATACTTCAACACCGGGCTGGTTGAACGGGTTGATGTCGAGCATATAGCATGTCATCGCTGTAGCAATGAAGAAGAAATAGCACATATAACCGAAGGTGTGTTCCTTCATATCCGGGATTGTGATCAGCAGGTTCGGTACACCGCCGGTAACTTCATGTGCTTCCAGAGTGCCGAGGAAGGCCTGCTTGTTGACCCAGTGAAGGCTCTTGCCTGTCAGGTAGTTCATGTTGTCGTTGTTTTCCGGATCATTCGGTACTTCGGAATCCAGGTTCGGTGTTTCAACATCCAGAACTGTCTCGAAGAGAACCTTGCGTCCTTCCTGAACGAACTGGCCCATGCTGTGCAGATCGGTGGAGTAGATGACGGAATCCGGCAGGATACCCTTGCCGTCCTTGCCTTCGCTCTCACCGAGGAGCTGCTTCCACCATTCACTCAGACTGCGCATCTGCATTTCATAGGATACAAACAGTTCAACGTTGTAGCCCTGGTTCTGCATAATGCGTCTTGCGACTGCATAACGGTATGCCGGATTCTCTTCCAGAATATCGCTGCTGAGTTCTCTTGTGGCATCCTGATAACCCTGCATGATGGCACGGATATCAACACCTGCCAGTGCCAGCGGGAGAAGACCAACCGGAGTAATGACGGAATATCTGCCGCCGATATCATCCGGAATTACGAATGTCTCATAGCCTTCCTTGTCAGCGAGGCTCTTCAGTGTGCCGCGTGCTTTGTCGGTTGTGGCAATGATTCTTGTCCTGGCTTCTTCCTTGCCGTACTTCTTTTCCATGAAGTCACGGAGAATACGGAAGGCCAGCGCTGTCTCGGTTGTTGTGCCGGACTTGGAGATAACATTCAGGACAACACTCTTGTCCTTGATGTGGTTCATCACCTGGTTGATATAGGTGCTGGAGAACGTATTGCCGACGAAGACAAGCTCATGTCCGTTGTCCGGATACAGACCCTGGATCATCTCAGCTGCTGCTCTTGCGCCGAGGTAACTGCCGCCGATGCCGCATACGACGATGACTTCTGCCTTGTCCTTCAGTCTGTCTGCCGCAGCGAGCATACGTTCGAATTCTTCTTTATCGTATGTTTCTGCCCAGTCAACCCAGCCGAGGAAATCGTTTCCTGCGCCTGTCTTTTCGTGGATCATTGCGTGAATATCGCTTACCTGATCCTGATAGCTGCCGACTTCTTCCTTAAGAAGTCCGTGTGATACATCAAATTTGATCATTCTGACATCTCCTTTTCTGCTTCCGCAATCCATTGTTCCATGTGTTCCGCCACCGATGAGAATCCGATTTTCCCGGACGGAAGGGACGCTTTCTGCCGCCTTGAACGAAGCTGGGCATTCGCTCTGGTTCGGTGAAGTGCCTTCAGAGACAGTCTTGCCTGGTTTGCCTGCACATCAAAATCTATGATCTTGACCCGGACGGTATCGCCTACTTTTACATATCTGCTGATATCACGGACATAACCGTCACTGATCTCCGAAATATGGATCAGACCGCTGGTATGTTCATCCAGTGCCACAAATGCGCCGTACGGCTGAATTCCGGTCACTTTGCCTTCAACAATGTCGCCTGCCTGATAACCCATTTTACACTCCGGTTTCCGGGTTCAAGTATATCACGTCAAAAGAGAGTGTGCTATACTTGATTGGCGAGGTGGCAAACATGATCAGATCTATGTATCCGTTCTGGTCGGCCATGGTATCTGCGCTTATAGCACAGTTCCTCAAACCATTTCTTTATTACGCAGGAACAAGGAAATGGCGTTGGCGTCTGATGTTTGAAAGCGGCGGCTTTCCGAGTTCGCACAGTGCGCTGGTTACGGCGCTTGCGTTATCGGTAGGCCTGCAGGAACAGTTCCGCTCGGCGATCTTTGCGGTCACATTGTCTTTGGCGGTCGTTGTCATGTACGATGCAGCCAACGTCCGGTATTATTCCGGACAGAACATCCGTATCACACAGCAGCTTCTCCGGGATCTTAAAAGTGAAACAGACATTGAGCTGGACGATCCGATCTATGACACCAAAGTCAAAGAAGTGCTCGGTCACAAATGGCGTGAAGTCATAGGCGGAATGCTTCTGGGTTCTGTTATTGCATTATTATTCCATTACTATTTCTAACGACAGCACTGAATGCTGGAAAGAAGGTGCCCACAAAATGAGTGAGATTCTGAATGAAACAGAGACAGCTGTCCCGGCTGATCTTCTGGAACGCATCGAAAAAACCATCGGCAAGATCCGTCCCTATATCCAGGCAGACGGCGGCGATGTACAGCTTGTGGATTATAAGGACGGTGTCGTAACCGTCAGGATGTACGGCGCATGTGCAGGCTGCATGGCGCTTGACGCAACGCTGACAGATGGTATTCAGGCAATCCTGATCGATGAGGTTCCTGAAGTCAAAGAAGTCAGGCTGGATGACTCATTCTCCGGCTTCGGAAATTACTGAATTTGAGAAAACCGGTCATTCCGGTTTCTTTTTTATATACTATGCAAAAAATTTCAAATATTTTTGGCAAAGTTCAAAAAAAATTCGGTTTTTGACCGATTTTTTTGTTTACACGCGAAAAAATCCGTTTTTTAATACAGGCATGGAGGATTTAGTGTATGAGTACACCGTTTGAAGATTTCGGCAGTATGATCTTTGGTGAAAAAGAGATGCAGGAGCGTCTCCCCCACCCAATTTATTCATCCTGGAAGAAAACCGTATCCAACGAAGGTACACTGGACCGGGCAACCGCCGATGCGATTGCACACGCCATGAAACGCTGGGCACTTGAAAAAGGCGCAACCCATTTTACGCATTGGTTCCAGCCGATGACCGGTTCCACGGCAGAAAAACACGATTCATTCATTGACCCGGACGATGACGGTGAACCGATCACACGTTTTTCCGGAAAAGCACTGATCAAAGGCGAACCGGATGCCTCGAGTTTCCCCAGCGGCGGTCTGCGCGCAACCTTTGAGGCCAGAGGCTATACATACTGGGATGTTACCTCTCCTGTATTTATCCGTGAAGGAACGCTCTGCATTCCGACCGTATTTGTTTCCTACAACGGCGAATCGCTCGACAAGAAGGATCCGCTGCTGAAATCCGTTCAGGTTCTTTCCGAAGCAGCAACCCATGCGGTGAATCTGCTCGGCGACAAGGATGTGCGCTTCTGCACACCGATGGTCGGTCTTGAACAGGAATACTTCCTGATCGACGCAAAGGACTACGAAAAGCGTGAGGATCTGCGTCTGACCGGAAGAACGCTGTTCGGTGCGCCGGCTCCCAAGGGACAGGAACTCGGCGACCATTACTTCGGTTCCATTCCCGCCCGTGTGCGTGCCTTCATGGATGACGTCAACCATGAACTGTGGAGACTCGGCATCTATGCCAAGACCGAACACAACGAAGTCGCCCCGGGCCAGTTCGAACTTGCCTGTGTCTTCAAGAACGTAAACATTGCCGTTGACCAGAACCAGCTGGTCATGGATGTACTGCGCAAGTCAGCCGCAAAGAACGGCCTGGCATGCCTGCTGCACGAAAAACCGTTTGACGGCATCAACGGTTCCGGCAAGCACAACAACTTCTCCATCGTAACCGATACAGGTCTCAACCTGTTCGCACCCGGTGACAAACCTGCCGAGAATATCCGTTTTCTGGTCTTCGTATGCGCCTTTATCAAAGCCGTGGATACATACCCGGAACTGCTGCGTCTGAGTGCATCCGGCAACGGCAACGATCACCGTCTGGGCGCAGATGAAGCTCCCCCTGCCATCATCTCCATCTACCTGGGAAGCTATATCGAGAACATTCTCTATAACCTGCATATGGGCAGAAAGAACACCGGTGCAGACAGTGAAGTAAAGGACACCTTCAGCCCGATCTCCGGTCTCTCCTATATCCCGCATGACAACACCGACCGCAACCGTACATCACCGGTTGCCTTCACCGGCAACAAGTTTGAATTCCGTATGCTGGGATCCTCAATGTCTGCTTCATTCACGAATACCGTTCTCAACTGCATCGTTGCGGATGCCCTCAATGAGATCTCCGCGGAACTGGAAGGCATCAAATACCTGCAGGATGTGCGTGCCAAGGCCATTGAGATCTGCCGTGACATCATTGAGAAGCATAAGCGCATCCTCTTCTCCGGTGACGGATACTCCGCCGCATGGGTCAAGGAAGCTGCCCGCCGCGGTCTTCCGAACATCAGCTGCACAGTCGATGCCATCAAGGTATTCGATGAAGCCAAGACCACAAAGCTGTTCACTTCCCTCTCGGTTTACACCGCCAAGGAACTTGAAGCACGCCGTACGATCATGACCGAACAGTACTGCAGTCTGATCGGCATCGAGGCAAAGACGCTGCTGGATGTTGCCAAGCACGAAATCCTTCCCGCCATCACCAAAGAGTGGCAGTTCTACAGCAATGCCGCCGCAGGCAAAAACACACCGGTGTTTGTCAAAGACCGCACCGCCCAGCTGCAGGAGATCCTGGACGGTCTCTATACAACGCTGAACAGGCTCGAAAAAGACTACTGCAGTCTGGCTGCCGAGCCGGCCGGCGAATGGACGACGGCAAAGGATTTCTACGATAAGATCTGTCCTGAAATGAAGGACGCACGGACCTGGATCGACCGCTACGAAGCAATCGCATCCGATGAATTCTACCGGATTCCGACCTACAGAAAGATGCTGTTTGCCCTTGCATAAGAAAGCCCGGTTCATTGAACCGGGTTTTGTTATGCTCAGAGTCCCAGGGCTGCGGCCGTCTTTTCAGCGTCGTCCAGCACACGGGCAAATTTCTTCAGGGCTGTTTCAATCGGTGCAGGTGTGTTCAGATCAACACCGGCATGTTTCAGCTCATCCAGCGGATATCTGCTTCCGCCCATGGACAGGAATTCAAGATACCGCTTTACAGCAGGTTCTCCTTCCGTGCGGATGGCCTCGGAAAGCGCCGCTGCACTTGTATAACCTGTTGCGTATACATAGACGTAGAACGGTCTGTAGAAGTGCGGAATGCGTGCCCACTCCAGGGCGACTTCATCATCCATGACCAGATCTTCACCGAAGTAATCCTTCACGAGTCTGCCGTACAGTCCGCTCAGGCTTGCCGGGTCGAGAGCTTCACCTCGCTCAGCCATGGCATGTGCTTCCTTTTCAAATTCCGCAAACATGGTCTGACGGAATACGGTTCCCTTGAAACCTTCCAGATATCTGTTGAGATATGCCAGTCTCTTGGCCGGGTCTGTTTCCTTCTCCAGCAGCTGCTCGATCAGCAGGTTCTCGTTGACTGTGGAAGCAACTTCCGCCACAAACAGCGTATAGCCTGCATACTGCGGAGGCTGGGCATGCTTGGAGAACCATGTGTGCATGGAATGGCCCATCTCATGCGCAATCGTGGAAACGGAATCCAGTGAACCCGTGAAATTCGTCAGGATAAACGGATTGGAATCGTATGTGCCTGAAGAATACGCGCCGCTGCTCTTGCCTTTGTTCGGATAGACATCGATCCAGCGGTCACGGAACGCACCCTTGACGGTTTCCGTATACGTTGTACCGAGCGGAGCCACCGCATTCAGCACCATCTCCTGCGCCTGCTCATATGTGTATTTCTCACGGCTGCCGGCCAGAAGCGGCGCATAGACATCGTAGTAATGGAGCTCATCCACACCGAGCAGTCTCTTCCGCAGACGCACATACCGGTACATCTCCGGCAGGAAGCTTCTCACCGTACTCACCAGGTTGTCATATACCGATACGGGAATATCGTTCATGCCCATGGACATTTCACGGGATGAACCGTAATGGCGCACTTCTGCCTCTGCAGCAGCAGCCTTGACGTTGGCGGAATACGCAGAGGCAAACGTATTGATGTGTTCACGGTATGTTTTGTAGTAGCTGCGGAAGGCATTCTCGCGCAGGGTGCGGTCTTCCGATTCCTCGAGCATGATATAGCTGGAGGAATTCAGTTCATGTTCATTGCCTTCACTGTCTTTGACTGCATCAAAGACCAGGTCCGCATCCATCAGACTGTCCGCAATCTGTCCCGGAGCACCGATGACTTCACCGAAACGGGCCAGCAGTTTTTCTTCGGCAGCCGACAGTGTATGCGGCTTTCTCTTTATAAACCGTTCCATGGTGAAGCGGTACGGTTCCATAACAGCATCTGCCGCAATTGCCTGCAGCTGCTCATCACTAAGCGCAAGAATCTCCGGTGCCGAGAAAGCTGTTGCCGTCACCAATGTTACATATACACCGTATGCACGCGCATACATCTGCTGTGCATCCTGTGCCCGTGTATCTTCGCTTCTGCGCAGAGAAGCATATGTGAACAGATTCTCCATCTTTCTGCTCAGCTCTGTCTCAAAATCAAAATACTTCCGGATTGCCTCCGCATTGTTCAGGGTTCCCTGAAAAGCCGCTGCTGCAGGTATCTCTGTACTGATCTGCTGCAATGCTTCTTCCCAGGCCGCATCATCCGCAAACAATGTGCTGAGATCCCACCGGTACTGCTCGTCTGTTTCCTGTCGTTCCTTTAATACTTCACTCATCGTACAAAATCCTCCGTCGTACAAATAAAACAGCACTCGCGTGCTGTATTACGTCATCATTTCCGAATCCGCAAGCTGCTTGTTGATCCAGTCTTTGGTCAGTATATAGAATACACTGAAGACCGGCACTCCCAGCACCATCCCCAGCATACCGAACAGCGAACCGCCCACAATAATGGCAAACATGATCCAGATTGCCGGCAGACCCATGGAGTCGCCGAGAATATACGGACCGAGAATATTGCCGTCCACCTGCTGCAGAATCACAATGAAGATCAGGAATTCCAGTGCCTTCATGGGACTGATAAACAGCAGGATCAAAATACTCGGCACGGCTCCGATAAACGGACCGAACACCGGAATCATATTGGTAATGCCGATCACAACCGAAATCAGCGGTGCATACGGAATACGCATGATCGTGCAGCTGATCCAGCAGATTACACCGATAATAAAGGAATCGAGGGCTTTGCCGAAGATGAAGCTGTTGAACATCTTGGCGGTCAGTCTGCCCACATAATAGATGCTTTCCGATTTGCGCGGACCGAAGGCAGCCGTAATCAGGCGCTTCATCTGCGACACAAACTTTTCCTGATCCAGCATCAGATATACAGCAACAATCACACCGACAAAACAGTTGAATATGCCGTTTACGATGGATACGGAATAATTCACCAGTTTGGCCAGGACACCGTTCTGTCCGGTTGCGAATTCCCTGACCCAGTTTTCAAGAGCTTCAACCATGGAACTGACAAAGCCGCTGACCTCTTCACCGGTGAGACTGTTGAGCAGCTCTTCAAACCGGTTCATGTATCCGTCAAAGGAATTGACGAAAGACTGGAAAGAGGAAATCAGCTGCGGAATCATAATCAGGAACAGTCCGGTAACCGCAAGCAGCAGCACAACAACGGATACACCGACCGCAATTCTGCGCTTGCCCTTAGCTCCGATTGAGAACTTACTCAGCCATCTGTTCTCAACGATCCTGCGCAGCGGCAGCAGCACAAAGGCAATGGCAAAGCCGAGGAAGAACGGTGACAGAATACTGAGAAAACTGCCCAGATAACTTGCTATACCGCCGAGATTGCGCACCAAAAAGCAGAATGCCGCAACAATGACACCCGCTATGGAATAGATCCTGATGGCCTCTTTGGCCTGTTCCGAAAGGTGAAATTTCATCAGTCTAATTATAGCGCATCAGAAAATTTGGTGAACAATCACACGAATATTATTTACGAAATCCAAGAAAAATGTACAATATAGGTGTCTTTTATCAAGAATGAGGCAAGAGGGTCAGCTCGCCGGCCTCATACCAACCTACCAGTAAGCAAGGTGGTACTGCTGACAACGATAAAGAAAGAGACAGATACTCTCTTTCTGGATACCTTGAAAAGACAGGCAAGAAAGGAGTTTTTTTAATGGCTAAGAAAGTATTTTTCACATCAGAGTCCGTTACCAGCGGACATCCCGACAAGGTCTGTGACCTGATTGCGGATTCCATCCTCGACGAAGCAATGCGTCAGGATCCCTATGCACACATGGCAGTTGAAGCAACCATCAAGGATGATCTGATCCTTGTCTACGGTGAAGCAGGCACAACCGCTACCATCAACTATGCAGCAATTGCCAAGAACGTTCTGAAACAGATCGGTTATCCGGAAGAATACACCGTACTCGTCAAAGTCAACAAACAGTCCGCTGAAATCAACAACGCAGTGGCACATGACGAGATCTCCGCAGGTGACCAGGGTATCATGTTCGGCTTCGCATGCGATGAAACCCCGAACTACATGCCCTTCGCTATCGACTGCGCACACAAGCTTGCGGCAAAACTGGAAGAAGTCCGCAGAGGCGATGAACGTCTGAAACCGGACGGAAAGACACAGGTTACCGTTGAATACGTAGACGGCAAACTGACCAGAGTCGACACAATCGTTGTCTCCACACAGCACGCAGCTGATGTCACCCAGGAAGAAATCAGAGAACTGATCCTCGAAAAGGTTATCCGTCCTGTCGTTGATCCGAAGTATCTCGATGAGAACACACGTTATCTGATCAACCCGTCCGGCAGCTTTGTGGTCGGCGGCAGCTGGGGCGACTCCGGCACAACCGGCAGAAAGATCGTCGTTGACACATACGGCGGATACGCTCCGATCGGCGGTGGATGCTTCTCATCCAAGGACCCGACAAAGGTTGACCGTTCCGCAGCCTACTATGCACGTTATGTCTGCCGCAACCTGGTTGCCAACGGACTGGCTAAGAAAGTACAGCTTGAGCTCTCCTACGCCATCGGCGAACCGAGACCTCTGAGCATTGCCGTAGATACCTTCGGCACATCCAGGTACACCGAAGAGAAACTGATCGAAATCATCAACAAGAACTTCGACTTCAGCGTATCCAACATTATCAAGGAACTGGATCTGCGCCGTCCGATCTACACGCAGACAACCAACTACGGTCACTTCGGAAGAGAAGGACTTCCCTGGGAAGCTTTCAAAAAGATTGAACTCTGAGAACTGCACACTGTGCAGTTTTCTTTTGGCCGTCTTACAATAGAAGTATGAAAGAATACAGACTCCTGTCATTGAATATGCGCACGGATTCCTTTGCAATCCTGCCGGGATCATCCTTCCGTTACCGCGCCAAAGCCGTATGCCAGCTGGTCGATGAATACGAACCTGACCTGATCGGCGTACAGGAGCTGACCGAGCGCATGCCTGCCCAGCTCGGTGATCTGAGTGAACGCTACACCTTCTACGGCAGCGGCAGATACGGAAACAGAAGCGCCTCGGATGAGCGCTGCTGCATACTCTTCCGGAAAGACCGCTTCCGCTTTGTGTCGGGACAGACCTTCTGGCTCAGTGAAACGCCGGATCAGCCCGGCTCAAAATTCACCGGCAGTATGTTCCCGCGCATTGCCACGTATGCCGTCCTGGAGGATATAGAAAACGGCCTCACCTTCACCATGTGCAACACCCACATGGATGTTCTCTTCCCCTTTATCCGGGAAAAGCAGTGTGCCGTTCTTAAAGATGTTCTGCACAGGAAACGGGAAGGCAGTTTCCTGGTCCTGACGGGCGATTTCAATGCGCCTCTTTCGAGCCGTGCCATGCAGGAAATCTGCGGCGGTGAGAACATTCTGAAACTGAAGGATGCCCTGCCTGCCGAAGCCGGCACCACGATCCGCAGTCTGATCCAGGCTGCCGCCAGCAGATACCGTCCCATTGACCATATGTTCTTATCAAAAGAACTGGAAGTAGATGAAGCAAAGATCATCAGAGCCCTGTTCATGGGCACATACCCGTCTGACCACTATCCGGTCTTTGCCAGATTCCGCTTACCGAAGAAAATTCTGTGAATTAAAAAAACGATTCTGTCAAAGCAGGCTGCGGAAATAAAACGTGTGCTGCCAGTAGTAAAAACCGAAGAGTATTATTGCTCTTCGGTTCTTTTTTGTCCGGGATTCCAGCTGAATCTGACGTAACCTGATTCAATCCGGTGACCACGTCACTGCTGATTTTCTGAGAAATGTTCATTGATGAATGGCGGATGCTATTCGACATTCATTTTTCTTTGTTTCATTAATTCTTTGACATGTTCAATGTTGAAATCAGAAAGGTCTGCATGATCTTCAACCAGCACTGCAGCAAGACAGCCGGATGCTTCGCCCAGATTCATGACAGATGGCATTACACGGATCGCAGCGAATGCATCTCTTGATGCAGATACCGCTCTTCCCGTAACGATCACTCTTTTTGATTCTTTACAGTACATCGTTCTGAACGGGATCTGATACAGATCCTTTACTTCTTCCCAGATCACTGTATTCGTTACAGGATCATGGATATCCAGCGGATAGCAGCCTAACGCAGCACAGTCTTCAAATTTCGCTGAATTCTTCAGATCATCAAACGTAAGTTCATATGTTCCGACAAGGCGGCGGGCATCTCTGATTCCCAGAGTCGACCCGATCGAGACCAGAACAGCATGTTCGCATCCTTTGACGTTTTCTCTGATAAAATCAATGATCGAAGGGACCTGCTGATGGGTATCGATCAGACCTTTCGTCAGTTCATATGGATCCTCATGGTCGATATTTGTATTCACCACATTCACAGTGGTATCGTTCGTGTTCGGGATCGGTGCAAATCCGAGGATACGTCCTTTAAGGATCCCGCTGTCGAATCCTTTCCGAACCGCTTTCTGTATGCTTTTGTCTTTAATGGTTTCCTGAAGCTTCTCTATCTCGATATTTCCCAATCTGATAATAAGTGTGCTTGTCTGAAGTGCTTTTGAATCATTCTTAAATGTAGGCAATCCCATTTTACAGGCAACACTTGCATTTCCGGTCGCATCGATCAGAAAGCTGCACTGCACGGTCAGTTCCGTGTATGCTGTTTTTACCACACATTCGATACAGTCGTCCGATTCTTCTGCCTGCACCAGAACGGCGTCATAAAGGATGTCTGCATTTGCTTCAAGCGCCATTTTCTCCAGATAGATCTTCGCGTATTCCGGGTTGCAGCGCAGTCTGTCTATATGCACATTCGGATTGGATGACATAGGCACATTGTAGTTGTACATCGCATGCCCGTTGCTTTCGAGTGTGTCAAAGTACCTTTGAACTGCACCGCCGTAGATCTTCCTGCCATGGAAGGCAACTCCCATCAGTTCCGAGACCATGGAGCTTGTACTGGTTCCGCCAAGGCACTGGTTCTTTTCAACGATCAATACTTTCTTTCCGGCTTCACCGGCTGCGATGGCCGCAAATGTTCCCGCCATGCCTCCGCCGATGACCAACACATCATATATCTGCTTTTCAAACTTATTCATATTACATCAGTCCTATTAACTGTCCGTTAATCTTGTTTGTATCTGTACCGTCCCTAACTGCCATGGAAGCTGCGATACCTGCTGCTTCACCGATCCTCATACAGGTGATCATGACCCTGAGGCTGGCATGTGCGTATTTGTCTGCTGAAATGATTCTTCCTGCAAGGATAAGATTGTTTATTTCTTTGCAGACGATCGAACGATATGGAATAAAGAATTTTCCGTTGCTCGGCTTCACGAATGAGAATCCGGTATCTTTCGGATGAATGTCGATGGGGAAGGAACTTGCAGCTATACTGTCTTCAAACTGAACACCTTCCATGACATCATCTTTTGTCAGTGTGTAAGATCCGGTAAATCTCCGTGAATCTCTTAAACCGAGAAATGATCCTGTCGAAGAGATGACAGCATTCTGATAACCGGGAACATTCCGGATCATATATTCGGAAATGTTCATGACCTGTTTTCTTGCAGCGATCTCGGCTTTGGACCAGCCTACTGGATCTGTAGGATCATTCGGCACTCTGCTCATGTTGTGGAAATGGATTCCTGTTTTTCCGGTCGGTCTGGACATGATCGTTTCGACATACAGTTGTCCTTCGTCGATCCCGTTTCTGGCAATGCTCTTCTTTTCTTCCTGTGACAGAGCAAGGAATTCTTCCGAATCAACATCTGCCATCTTGAACATCAGGGAACCCGGCTGAAAATCTTTATTGTCATAGTCTTCCTGAAGGGGAATATTGCATTTATATGCCAGAACTCCGTGGAAGGATGCGTCGATAAACACTTTGGCGCAGATGTGTATGATTTCTCCGTTTACTGCGACGTCAACAGATCTCACTCTGTTGTTTTCGATCTTTGCATCTACATATTTGGCGTGAAACAGAATATCCGCTCCGGCTTCTTCGACGATTTCGTCCAGAACGAATTTCAGGATGTCTGAATCATAAGAGACAGCCAGCACATTGGCTTCTTTTCTTCCCGCAAGATAGATCACTTTCGGGTCTTCACAGGCATCGTGCTGATGAAGCTTATCCAGCACTTCTCCGACTACGCCCCGGGCGGGGAATGTCTCGTCATCGGCGAATCCCATGAATTGGCTGACCATACCGCCTGTTGCCATACCGCCCAGAAATGCGTTTTCTTCAATGACCAGTGTTTTGGCGCCATGCCGGGCTGAGGCGACCGCCGCAGCGAATCCTGAAGTACCGCCGCCTATGATAACTACGTCGTATACCAGTTCCATTTATTTTCTCCTTTTATCGATTTGATATAATACGGTTATGGAAATTAACAAACTGCGATCTGTAATAGCAGCCGTTAAGTATGGTGGTGTGTCTGAAGCTTCTTACGAACTCTACACAACTCAATCCACTGTCACCAAAAATATAAAGGCTGTTGAAAATGAGCTCGGAATAAAACTGTTTGAAAAATCAGGAAGAAGACTTGTCCTGACTCAGGCGGGCAAGAAGATCTTTCCTTATATTGAGAAGGTCGTCACGGATTACGATTCTCTGGATAATCAGGCATCAAAGATTGCGCATAAATATGTAAACAAGATCATTATCAACTCCACACCTATACGCTCCGGTCTTTCCGTACTTGATATGATTAAGGCATTCAAGGCGGCGTATCCTGATATCCAGCTGGAGATCATAGAGAATTCCCATACAAGTGAGATCTCAAAGGATCTCGATGTCGGGGCAATCGACGTGGCCGTGATCGTACAGACCTACGTTTCTTCGTATATATGCGAATCAGGCT
>JAFUCL010000032.1 GCA_017459725.1 Solobacterium sp.
AGCCCACGGACCGTGCAGGATCTTCTGGGACATGCGACTTTCCAAATGTCTGTAGAATATGCCAGAAGTGATGAAGATGAACGCAGAAAAGCCATCGAGGACCGCAAGCTGTCCTGAACCCGGTATGTACCGGGTTTTATTTTGTGGGGATTTTTGTGGGGAAAAACGAAAAAACCGCATTGTTAAGCGGTTTTTAACGAATAATTGGTGGAGCTGAAGGGACTCGAACCCTCTACCTCATCGCTGCCAGCGATGCGCTCTCCCAGGTGAGCTACAACCCCAGAACATCTGTATTATACCAAACATTCGGGATTTGCACAGATGTAACTCACTTCTTTCTTTCAAACGTATTCTGCAGGTACGTTTTCACAGCATCGGAGACATCTCTGCCCTCCTGCAGCTGCAGATCCGGGAAGGCACGGAACAGACGTCTTTCCACAGAGAAGTGTCCGCTGATTCTGGCACGCAGTTCTTCAAGCCTGCGCTCAGCCTCCCGTTTCATCTCTGCACGGTCCTGACGGTATTCTTTTCTGGCATCACTCAGATTCTGTTCCAGCTGCATCCTCCCAAGTTTAGCCTGCACCTGGGCTTCGTTGACACGTCTCTGGGTTGTCATCGCTGAATCAGCCAGACGCATCGTAAGATCGTCACTGACAATGCGCATATCCGCACGCAGACGGTCAATTTCCTTGATACGCCGGTTCAGGCCGAGGACCACAAGCACCGTGACCAGCAGATCGGCAACCGCCAGCAGATACATGCCTGCCATCAGATACCAACCGATTTCTTCAGGCAGATAGCGTCCCGAAAGAGAACTGACCACCGGATGAATCAGCCGTACCGCAGCCACAACCGCAGCACCCCATATCAGACTGAAACGCAGGCAGATATAGCCCCTGAAGTTGTACGGTTCCTTGCTGTAATCCCACCACCTGGCATGGAACAGTTTGTCCAGAGCCCAGCCGCCGAACAGTTCCACTGCAGTGCAGATGACCATACCTGCCGCAAACAGAAGAAGCAGGGAATGGCCTGAAGGCGGCAGCGAACCCTGCAGTGTATTCAGAAACATCATGATACCGATCATTCCGAAACCGTATATGGGACAGATCGGTCCGTTCAGAAAACCGCGGTTCACTACATGACCGTGTTTTACAGCATGATATACAACTTCCAGACACCATCCGAAAAACGAATAGACCAGGAAGTATTCACCGATTTCATAATATGTCATACCGCAGACCATGATGCACTCCGTCCTTGCTTAATACTGCTTATGCGTAGCTGTGGATACCCGGCAGGAATGTGTTTACACCGATATACGTGAAGATGACACAGATAAATCCAGCTACTGCAAAGATCGCCGCAGCCCTGCCGTTCCATCCGCGCCGTATACGCAGATGCAGATAAACAACATATACAATCCAGGTAACGAGTGACCATGTTTCCTTCGGATCCCATGACCAGTAGCTTCCCCATGCGCGCTCTGCCCAGATAGCACCAGTTACGATCGTGAAGGTCAGGAACAAAAGTCCCAGTGATACACTGCGGTAGCTGATCATATCCAGTTTCTCTTTGTCCGGAATATGCTCATCCAGGAAGCCGTGTGCACGCATACGGTCTCTGAGCAGGAAAATAACCGAGAGCACAAACGATACACCGAAAGCACCGTAGGCAATGATTGCCGTGGATACATGGAAACCGAGCCAGCTGCTGCGCAGTGCAGGCATCAGTTCATGCACTTCCTTCGACTGCATTGCCGCATACCCGATAATCAGAAATGTAACCGGAGCCGAGAAAGCACCGAGTACGGGGAACTTATACCGTAGAACAAAGATCAGACTGACCAGGCACATTCCCCAGGCAAACGATGTCGCGAATTCATACTGATTGGTCAGCGGCAGTCTGCCGGCACCGATGCCTCTGCAGATCAGGGCAACCGTATGCAGAACAAGACCGGCTGCCTGCAGATAGACTGCGATTTTTGCGGCTTTGTCATTGCGCACGGCCACGAAAACAAAATACAGAATCATGGATGCAAAATACAGCAGCATCACAATCGTAAACAACGTATTCTCAACTTTCAGCATCCCCATTCATTCCTCCTCTTTGCCGCATGCTTTGGCAGCAGCGTTGAATTCCTCTCTGAATATGACACCGCCCTTGCGGCAGTATCCTTTTA
This sequence comes from Solobacterium sp., assembly GCA_017459725.1. Lineage (GTDB taxonomy): Bacteria > Bacillota_I > Bacilli_A > Erysipelotrichales > Erysipelotrichaceae > Bulleidia. Next base: position 2,180 of record JAFUCL010000032.1, read on the forward strand.
CCGTCCAGCCGTTTTCGCCTTCCACCGCATATACACGTGAAGGTCTGATATAGAAAGCCAGGAACAGACCGAGCATGGTGACAAGGCCTCCCAGCAATGCCAGCGGTGTGAAGCGGTCACGCTTGACCTGGATCAGCGTATAGTTCTGCGGTTCACTGAAGGTGACGGTATATTCATCAATCGTCAGTTCTTCATCCGGCATGAGAATATTCATACCGATGATCTCGCCTCTGTAATAAACGGAATACAGATAGGCGGGATTGTTCAGCTGACCGCTTAATGTTGCCGGTCCCTGTCCGGGCACCATCATGTAATCCGGATAGAAGGCATTGAAGTAGATGACAAGATCCGGTTTGTCTGCCACAGCCAGGTATTCACCGGCACAGATGACTTCATCCTGCAGGGCTTCACCGTTTTCATCCACATGTATTTTCGCCGCCCAGCCGGTGGAATTCTGATAGTACGTCATGCCGAAGAGTTTGGCGGGGTTATTGACACTGATGGAAGCCGATGCCGCATCCCCATTGCCGTTCAGCGAAACATCACGCACGGTAATATCCGCCGTATACTGCTCCACCGTATCATCTTCCCGCAGACCGATGCGGAAATCATCAATGGTTACGACATAGCCGGTATCGCCCACTTTCCGGGACTGTCCCGGCACTCCGTATACAACATAGTTTTCAAGGGTGATCTGGCCGAGTGCAAAGCCCGCAATCAGCAGTAATATACCGAGATGGCACACCCACGCACCCCAGAGACCGATGCTGTTCTTCACACTGTACAGAACCCGGTGTCCGTTTTCGTCTGTACTTTCCGCAGGTGAGGGCATATGCAGTTTCCTGAACAGCGCTTCCGGATCTCTGACACCTTCCGCCATTGCCGTTTCCGGTATCCTGAGTGCTGATGCCGGATCCTTTTCCTCCCGCATGCGGCGCAGGATCTGCGGTGCCCGGATCACATTGCACAGCAGCAGATTCAGGCAGAGAAAAGCACTGATTGCCGCAAACCACCAGCTGTGATAGGCATCATCCAGGTGCAGCGCCAGAATCAGAGCGGCCGTGCGCTCCGAATACTGTGCAGCATACCATTCATATGTCTGCCCCTGGGTGATGAAACTGCTCAGCGAACAGGCTGCCGCAAGAATCACCAGCAGTGCCACCGCAAACTGCATGGATGACAGAAATTTCCAGATCTTCTTTCCCATCTGTTTGTTTCCTTTTCATAAAAAGCACGGCAGAGGATTCGGACATCTTCTGCCGTGCATCAATCTCTGATAAACCTTTTGTCCGGATCAGTTGCCCAAAAGCTTCATACCTTCCTCAATCTTCGCTTCGGAAGTATCGAGGCAGTGGAAGGAAAGCTCTGAGTTATGTGCTCCTTCAGAATTCTCCACATAGCAGAAGTCGAAGAACCACTGTGCTTCACGATAGATCTTTCTGACTTCGTCAAGCTTTGTCTCAGACAATGTTTTCTTCTGTACGGCATCCGCAAGCGCATCGTTGAATTCCGCAAGCTTATTGCCGACTTCTGTTTCGCGGGCTGTGACACGGTCCTGCAGACGGTGAACCATCTGCACCATATCCGTATCGCCATGGCATTCAGCACAGGTTGACAGCAGTGTTTCGTTTTCCAGCGGACTCACGAGGAGATGGCTGTGATATACGGTTCCGTCTTCCGCCTGTTCGATCGGCATATGGCAGTCTGCACAGTTGAGCAGCGCCGCATGCTTACCGGACAGGAAGGTTTCCATTTCGGGATGCTGTGCTTTCAGAAGCTTCGCTCCGGTGCTTTCCTGTGTCCAGTCGGAGAATCCGATACTGTCATAGTAAGCAAGGATAGCTTCCGGTGTCATTTCGGCAACACTGTGATACGGCATCATCGTTTCACTGTCAGCCGGTGTGAAGTAGTACTCAATGTGGCACTGACCGCAGGAGAGCGTAGCCGGATCGATAGCGGCCATGTTTTCCCCGAGTGCCTTCTGTACGTAACTATGTGTAATTGTTATTTTGCCTGCATTGCCTGCGTCGTTTCCGTGGCAGGTGTAGCAGCTGACGTTTTCTTCCATCAGCGACATCACTTCATCAAATGACATGGAATATACACCGACACCCATATCGTTGACAAGCTTTGCCATATTCGGCGTTTTGCATGTCAGGCAGTTTGCCTTGGCATGCGGTCTTTGGGTTTTGCTGACGTCTTCAAGGCAGTATTCATGCCCGCGGGCACTGCCGTAGTCTTTGGCAAAACCGTAACCCTCATAAATGTTTACCAGATAGGGATCCTGTTCAAGATAGCTGACCACGTAGTCATTCTTCTTGTTGTCTCCCATGGTGGTGACAATGTAGGGATACAGTTCTTTCCAGTCATTCGCGTTGACAGTGCCGTCATTGCTGGTAGCCATAGGGGCGTCCACATTCTGATACTGAATATCAGCACGTGTCAGCGGACCCAATGCACCTCTGTTGACCAGGTGGTACATCATGTCCTTGCCCTTGGCAAAACCGCCGACGAACAGCACAGCCAGCACAACAACTGCGGCCGCAATAATCAGTTTTCTGATCTGACTGCTCTTCTCCATAACAATTCCTCAGTACATTTACATTATAGCAGACTGTACTGAATTACGCATTCAAAGGCGGAATGATAACCTTTGAAGGGCACTTCTCAGCGCATTTGCCGCACTGAATGCACTTCTCGTAATCAACATGCGCCAGATTGTCTGTAACGGAAATTGCATCGCTCCCGCACTGTCTGACACAAAGTGTGCAGCCGATGCAGCCTGCCGAGCAGACTTTCTTGACCAGCGGTCCTCTGTCCTTGTTGGAGCACTGAACCGCAACCCGTTTGCTTTCCGGGATCAGTTCAATCAGGCCTCTCGGACATGCTTTCGCACACAGTCCGCAGCCGACGCATCTTGCCCTGTTAACCTCAGCGACACCATTCTTAACGGTGATGGCATTCTGCGGGCAGACCGCCACACAGGAGCCGAAACCGAGACAGCCGTAATCACAGTCTGTTACCGGAATACCCGCAAGAACTGCACTGCGGCAGTCACGGATACCGACATAATTACCCTGGTTGTGCGTAACATCACAGTTGCCTTTGCAGCGGACAAATGCAATCTTGCGCTCGGCCGCTTCCGCACTGACACCCATGATCTCACCGACCATCTTGGTCACCGCAGCACCGCCGACCGGACATGCATTGACCGGAGCTTCGCCTGCCGCAATCGCCGCCGCAACCGCATCGCATCCTGCATAACCGCAGGCACCGCAGTTGTTGCCCGGAAGCACTTCACGCACAGCCGCTTCACGCTCATCAACTTCTACATGGAACTTGTTGCCGATATAGACAAGGCCTGCACCGACAACGATACCGATAATGGTAATTACCAATGTTGTAATAATAATCGTCTTCATAGCACCCTCCCCGTCAGAAACTCAGACCTGCGAAGCCCATGAAGGCAATCGACATAAGCGCTGCCGCAATCAGAACAATCGGCGCACCGCGCAGCGGAGCCGGGAGATCCTCTTCACGGATTCTTGTACGGATGCTGGCGAGCAGAACAATTGCGATTGTGTAACCGACTGCTGTTCCGAAACCGGAAACGATGCATTCAATCAGGTTGTAGCCGTTCTGTACGTTTGTCAGAGCAACACCGAGAACTGCACAGTTGGTTGTGATCAGCGGCAGGAAGATACCGAGTGCTTTATAGATTGCCGGAGATGTCTTTTTGAGGAACATTTCAACAATCTGAACAAGCGCTGCGATAACAAGGATGAAGACAATGGTCTTCATGAAGTCCAGCCCGAACGGAGCCAGAACGTAATCATAGAGAAGACTTGCTACTGCAGAGGCAATCGTGATAACGAAGATAACCGCTACACCAAGGCTTGCCGAAGCTTTGATCTGCTTGGATACACCAAGGAAGGAACAGATACCGAGGAACTGGTTCAGGACAACATTGTGGATCAGCGCGTTGCCGATCATGATCATGATCAGACTTGTCATTTCGCACTTCCTCCTTCTTTGTTATCAGATACCGGATCAGCGCATCCCTCTTCTACCAGCTCACGCTGTCTTGTCTTGATGCCTACAGCGTTCATGATGGCAATGAATACCGCAATGATCAGGAACGCTCCCGGAGGCTGAATGAAGATACCGATCGGTTCCACACTTGCCGGCAGAACTGTAATGCCGAATGCTGTGCCGCTGCCGAGGAGTTCACGGAAGAGACCTGCAAGGGTCAGGGCGATGGTAAAGCCAAGACCCATACCGATACCGTCCATAATGGACAGCAGCGGCGGATTCTTGCTGGCGTATGCCTCCGCACGTCCGAGAATAATACAGTTAACAACGATCAGCGGGATATAGATACCGAGCGCTTCATACAGCGACGGCAGATATGCTTCAATCAGAAGTTCGGTGATTGTAACAAGCGATGCAACGACAACAATATATGCCGGCAGACGCACCTGATCCGGAATGAGCTTTCTGATCAGTGAGATCACCAGGTTGGAAAGAATCAGGACTGCTGTGGTGGAAAGTCCCATGCCTACACCATTCATGGCCCGTGTGGATACAGCCAGGGTCGGGCACATACCAAGCAGAAGGATCATCGTGGGGTTTTCCTTGATAATACCGTTATACAGACGTTCCGTATATTTGTTCATCTCAGTTGCCTCCCATCATTACATTGTGAATGAAGTCGAGACCGGCATTCACCGCATTGACGACTGCAGAGGATGTAACGGTTGCACCGGTGATGGCATCAATCTCATCATCTCCGGAAGCGCCGCCGCCTTTGATCAGCTTGAACTGCGCGACATCCTTGTTCAGGAAATAATCCGTGAATTCCGGATCACCGCAGCGCATACCCATACCCGGTGTCTCATTCAGTTCTGTAAAGGATATACCGTTTACTACACCGTCCGCGTTCACGCCGACAGCCAGAGTGATGTTTGCGTCGTTGCCGTCTGCCGTGGTAACACTTGCCACGTAGCCGACCGTATTGCCTGAAGCATCTTTACCTTCAAATGCTTCATTGATGTAGCAGCGTCCGAATGAACTGCCGTATACCTGTCCGGCCAGTTCTTCAAGCTTGGCCGCAACTGCATCGCTCTTTTCGAAGGTTTCCGCACCCGGCACTACTACTCTGTAGGAAGCGGCTGCCGCTGCTGCCTTCTGCTCATCAATCGTATCCTTGGTCATTGTATAAACACCGGACAGACCGCCGCCGGCCAGCAGGGTGATGACTGCCAGAACAATAACCGGTTTCGGAATGCTCTGGAACAGCGGTTTTCTGGGTTCACCGTTCTGGGCGGCAATGGCTGCCCTGCGGTATGCATACGGCTTCGGAATGATATATGTGTCAATCAGAGGTGTGAACAGGTTGGCAATGATAACGGAGTAGCTGAAGGAGTCGGCTGCCGAACCGTAAATACGGAACAGAGCGCCGAGGATACCGATCAGAGCACCGTATACTGCCTGTCCGAGCTTACTGACAGGAGAGGTTGTATAGTCTGTTGCCATAAAGAAGGCACCCAGGATAACACCGCCGCCGCAGATATGCGCAAGCAGGAAGCGCGGATCAAATCCCTGTCCGCCGAACAGACCGACAAACAGAGCAAATGCAATAACAACGGAGAAGCAGATTTCACCGTGGATGATATCCATGGCCCAGAGAATCAGACCGCCGATTAGCAGAGCCAGAACAGAGTCACCGATAACACCGTTGGTGGAACCCATGAACATGCCTGTAACATTGACTGCTTTGCCTGCAATCAGATCCGCAACAGGCGTTGCCATACTGACACCGTCAACCTGGAAAGCCGTCATGGTTCTGCCGAAGGAAATAAGCAGGAAGCATCTTGCGGCAAGGGCCGGGTTGATGAAGTTTTTGCCGAGACCGCCGAAGCAGCACTTGACAACAAGAATGGCAAAGATGGAACCGATAATCGGAATATACAGCGGAACACTCGGTGAGAGTGACAGCGCCAGCATCAGTCCTGTAACAACCGCACTGCCGTCCTTCCATGTGTCAGGCTTATGTGCAATCTTGTCAAAGACCAGCTCGGTCAGAACCGCTGCAATGATGGAACTGAGAACAATCAGCAGTGCGTGCACACCGTCATGGATGACACCGATTACGGTTGCCGGCAGCAATGACAGGACAACCGCAGTCATTATGTACTGCGTCGTCCATTTGTCCCTTACATGAGGGCCGGATGAAACATTCAGCAATGTACTCATTTCCTACCTCCTGCAGCAGCACGTCTGCGTGCCATAATCTCAGCTTTGGTCTGCTTGAATATCTGTGTCAGCGGCCGCTTTGCCGGGCAGATATATGTGCAGGAACCGCAGGCGATGCAGTCGAGACCATAGAGTTTCTGTTCATAGCGTTCAAGATCTCCTGCTTCCACGGCTTCCGCCATCATCTGCGGCATCAGACCGTTCGGACATACCGTTGTGCAGCGTCCGCAGTGCAGACATGCGGTCATCTGCTTTTCGGCAACTTCAGCACCGTCTTCAAGCAGACATGTAAGACCGTTTGTCGTCTTGGTAACCGGCACATCAAGCGATGTCAGGGCAATACCCATCATCGGACCGCCGGACAGTACTTTCTTCAGCGTGGCACCGTCTTTGAGACCGCCTGCCGCTTCCAGAATCTCCGCAACGTTTGTGCCGTCTCTGACAATGAAGTTGGCCGGTTCCTTCACGGCTTCACCGGTCAGCGTCAGAACATGCGTAAAGAGCGGTTCATTGTAAAGCACCGCACGCTGTACCGCATAAATTGTACCTACATTATCAACAATGCATCCGACATCCGCAGGCAGTTTGGAAACCGGGAAATCAATACCGGCAATGACAGTGATCAGACTGCGTTCACCACCCTGGGGATACTTTGTCTTCAGCGCCGCTACACGGATCTTTCCTTTTCCTTCGCATGCTTTGCGCATAGCTTCGATTGCTTCAGGTTTATTATCCTCAATGGCAATGACACCTTCCGCATTCGGGAAAAGTCTGAGCAGCAGCTCCATGCCTTCCACGATTGCCGGCGCTTCCTTGCGCATCAGCTGGTCGTTTCCGGTCAGATACGGCTCACACTCCGCACCGTTGGCAATGACATACTTAATGCCGTCCGGATTCTTCGGCTGCAGTTTTACAGCCGTCGGGAAACCCGCACCGCCAAGACCTACGATTCCTGCCTTCTTAACACGTTCAAGAATCTGCTCATTGGTAACCTGATCCGGTTCAATCCGTGTACCGAAATCACCGGTCTCCCTGAATTCACCGTCATTGTCAATGACGATGCATTCCTGCATCATACCGGACAGTGTACGCCGCTTTTCCACAGCCTTTACGGTTCCGGAGCAGGAACTGATGATGTTTGCAGAAACAAATCCGTCTGCTTCTGCGATGATCTGTCCTACAAGGACAGGATCGTTCTTCTTAACTGTCGCTTTTGCCGGTTTGCCGATATGCTGGGACAACGGGAAAACCATTTCCCCGGCAGGTCGGAATTCACGCAGCGATGCTGACCGGCTCATCTCCTTTTGCTCTTTAGGATGCACACCGCCGCGAAAAGTATCCTTCAATTTCTTCCCCTCCTTCATTAGGCCCATACAAAACTAAAAAAGATTGTCTGTATAAGTCGTTTTTTCCTGATCGGACTAAAATCAACGGATGTTCTTCAACTATTTATACTATCAGAGACATATATGCTTGTAAATAAAGTTGCCTTTTTCACAAGCTTTCGGCACTGTATTATTTTATTGTTTAGGGAAAAGTTTTTGGATTTCCTCCTGCCGGTCTGTGTTTTTACGGTGCGCCATATATAATAATGATATGAAACATTATATTGTCGATCCGGTCAGAGCCGCCCTTTCACTGCTCGCCGCCGTTATCTTTCTGACTGTTGCGGTCATGGCCGTGCAGGAAGCCAAATATATCCGGGCTGTTCTTTTCGCTGTCCTCGGTGTTGTCTACATCCTGCAGCTCCGTGAAAACCTGCAGACAGCCGTTATCGGCCCTGAAGGCGTATCCTTCTATGATTTGGGACGGTGCATCCGCTCACTGCGCTGGAAGGATGTCAGGGAGACAGGCGTTCTGAACCTCAAAGTCACCAACAATTACGATAAAGACAGAATCGGCACAATGATGCTGTATGTATCCGGACGGGAGCTGAGCGATGAAGAAAAACTCGGCATCTGCCTGCGGTGGCCGCCCAGGGATCTGATCTACTTCAGGTTTACCCGCAGCCGTTACCTGACCCTGCAGCAGTACCGCGGAGACAACATCCCGCTGTTCTACCTGAAAGAAGACAAGTTCCTGGACAAGTACTTCTCGCAGGACCGCGGCTTCATCATACGGACCACGAAGAATCTCTTCTCCGGCAAACACAAAGAGCACTGAAAAAAGCGATTATCCGCAGGGTAATCGCTTTATTCTTGTAAACCGGACGCTGAACCGGGCTGACACAGGAGGGCAATGGGCGCAACAGAACAGGCCAGCCGTCCGGCATACTTCAGCCTTTCAGCACTTCATCAAACATTTCCAGCATCCGGTCAACGATCCGCTGATCATTGCCGCCGGGTTTTGTTTCGGTGTGATAGAACTGGAAGGTATCGTGATCCTTTGCATTGTCCGAAAGAATGTATCCGCCGTTATGCATCGCATCACCTTCCGTATGCGTAACAATGACCGTATTCCTGAACTTTGAAGCTTCCTTCAGCTTCAGGCCTATCTCCGCATACAGTTCACCGGACGCACCGATCCAGGCAACATCACCGAGCAGATTCAGCTGCATCTGCATCGTTGAATACCCTTCATCGATCATTTCAATCCGGTCGAGCTCTGCCAGGCTCTTGCCGTTCACCATGATTTCCGGATGATTCCGGCGGTAATCCGGGTATACGGAGTTATACGCCTGCATATGTGTCAGGCCTGCCGGAGGATGGTGTCCCGGCATCTGCAGATACGAAATCACCGATGTGATTTTCATATTGTCTGAGAAATCCTTTTCACTCACCTTGTTCAGTGCGTGAATTGCGTCAATGGCATGGGTTTCTCCAAGGTATTTCTGCATCATATACCTTGTTCCGGGCGGCGGTTCGATCATCTCTGCCGAGCCGTCGTCATTGTACTGCAGCGGCCAGCCGGGACCGAAAATCGGATTGACATCCCCTGCCGCACCGCTGTTCCACAAAGCAACCGCACCCGGATATCTCTTTTCGAGGTATCCGCTGGTGTAGCCGGGGAAACCTCCGGTGACTTTGACACCGCCGTCATAGTCAATACCCAGGAAGCCGGCTGTCGCGTGGCATCCGTAATTCAGCACCATTGCAATCATACTGCCGTCTTCACCGACAAACTGTGTTACCGCCAGGGTATGGTCGCACGGAGCTGCGAAGTTGCTTGTCTGGATCCAATGACCGTCTTCCCCGAGTTTATCCCGGTTTGCGTTGATATAGCTCTGTTCCTCACTGAACGCCCATCGGGCGGGTCTGAGGGCTGCCACGGCTTCACTGACCGCTTTGTCCACGGCTTCCAGAACAATGCGTGTATATTCTGCTTCACGGTCGTCTTTCGGTGTTCTTGTCCATTTGTAGGCTGCCGAATGATTATGTGTCCAGCAGTCCAGCTGGTTCTCCCGCGGAATGGAATATTTCCGGGAAATATCTTCTTTCAGTTCAATATCAGCACTGGGACCGCAGTCAAAGTTCAGAAACAGGAATCTTGTTTCTTCATTGTCCAATACAACAGCACGGACATACAGATCATCAAGGATTCCCGTCATCTGCAGATCCATCTTGGGAATGGGGAACCATTCGGAAGGCGGATTAATACAGGCTTTGGCGGCACCGGCTTTCAGTTTTCCCATACCGATACACTCCTTTCTCAGGTTACAGAGACCGTGAAGCACGGTCTCTGTCTGTTGGTTTATTCTGCGCAGATTTCCCCGCACAGCAGTTTAACGTTGTTGATGATCAGATCATCCGCGCATCCCGGCTTTACCTTTGTGGCAAATGCCTGGAATACCTTATGATCCTTTGATGACTTATCGAGGATGTAACCGGTTGAGGTCGCAAACGTATGTGTCAGGACCATCGTCTTCCGGAATGAGGAAGCCGCAATCATATCACGGCCGAGCTCAGAATAGGGCTCACCGCTGACACACAGGAATGCAACATCCCCGAGCACCAGCATCTTCATGTCCATGGGAACGGGATCTCCATCCACCATTTCGGGAAGCTCCGGCAGTTCCGGTTTGTCTTCCGGTGTGCGGAGTTTGTTGCCGCCCATACGGAACATCGCATGTTTTGTCTGTGCGACCTTGCGTTCCTGTCCGGGCAGGAAAATACGGTTTTCCGCCTTTTTCAGCGAAGCACTGTCTGTGTATTCCGTGATTGCATCAATTCCTCTGACACAGTCAACACCATGCCATCTGCCCATGTAATCCATCAGCTGATAACCGACGCCGTCCGGATACGGGACAGACGTTGTAAACCCGTCCGCATATTCGTACTGCAGGTTATGGCTGAACAGCGGATTCTGGTTGCCGGCAGCACCGGATACCCAGGCCGCAACAGCACCATTGCCGTAATGGTCCTCTACAAACCGGCAGGCAATGCCGCTGACGTTTCCGGAAGTCTTGCACAGACCGTCACTGTCCTTCATCATGTGCACGCATGTATTATGCATGCCGTAGTTCAGCAGGGCGGCAATCAGCTTGCCTTCTTCATCCACAAACTTGACCGTACGCAGCTTCTTGTCGCTGTATCCTGCCATATTGCGGCATTCAACCCAATACCCGAACGGTGTCTCCGTATCGCGGTTGACATTGCACCAGCTGTCAATTTCACCGTATCCGGCTCTGGCAGGACGCATTGTTTCCACGGCCTGTCTGATTGCCTCAAGACCGGCACTCTTTTCAATCTCCCAGTACTTTTCATGGAATGCGATTTCCGCAGGAGAGTTGTTCCGGCCGTTGGCATGGTTGTCCTTAGCTGCCGAATGATTGTGGGTGCCTGCCATGATGATGTTTTCAGCAGGAACACCGGATGCCTCAGCAGCCAGTTCACGCAGACCCGGCGCCGCCGGGCAGTTGATTGTTTCATAGATCAGGAACATGCATCTGTCCGCACCTGTATCCACAATGATGGCACGGCAGAACATGTCGTCGTAAATACCTCTCTGCAGCAGCGGTTCTACACCGAAATCGGCAAAGCTGCTGGGAATGGGATACATATCAGGCGTGGGATTAATGCACGCCTTGCCTGCACCGACCTTCAGCATATCTCCACCTTACTTTTCGAGAAGCTTGTCAAACAGAGCTTTCTCGCCTTCAATGATCAGATCATCGGCTGAACCCGGAATAACATTTGAGAATGCCTGGAAGACCTTCTCACCGCGGGCAGCAGCTGTCTTGTCAAGGATATAGCCGGCCTTGCGGTAGTCGGTATGTGTTACAACAAATGTCTTCTTGAACGGGGAAGCAGCCTTCATATCACGGCCGATTTCCGCATACAGCTCAGCGTTGCAGCAGAGCATCGCAATATCACCGAGTGTAACAAGCTTCAGACGGAACTTAACCGGGTTCTCGGGATCTGCTTCCAGAATATCCGTATCCGGGACTTCCGGTCTTGTGCCGACCGGCCACTTCTCATAGTCACGGACACCGTTGTCACCCATACGGAACGGGAAGAACACACCCGGCTTCATGACTTTCTTCTGTGCAGGGAGATCAATGATGGAACCGTGCAGTGTAATCGGCATATTTTCAGAGTATTCCGTAATGGCGTCAATGCCCTTGACGCAGTCTGCACCGTGCCATCTGCCCATGTATTCCATCTGCATATGACCGACACCGTCAGGATAGTTGACTGCTGTGGAATAGCCGTCCGGATATTCATACTGCATACCATGGCTCAGCAGAGGATTCTGGTTGCCGGCAGCACCGCTTGTCCAGAGTGCAACCGCACCGTCACCGTAATGTTCCTCCACGAAGCGGCAGGCAATGCCGGTAAAGTTTCCGGAAATCTTCACTACGCCGTCAGCGTCTTTCATCATGTAGCAGCAGGTAGCATGTGTGCCGTGGTTCATCAGCGCTGCAATCAGCTTGCCGTCTTCATCCACAAACTTGATGATTGCCAGAGTGTGATCGCTGTAGCCGGCAAGGTTTCTTGCCTCTACCCAGTAGCCGCCCGGTGTCAGCATATCTCTGTTCACATTCACATAGCTGAGAGATTCGCCGAAACCGTATTTAGCGGGACGCATCGAAGCAACCGCTGCTTTCGCGCACTCGATACCTTTGGTTTCTTCGATTTCACGGAATTTAGCCATCCATTCCACTTCATCAGGCCATGCCGGATCACCGTTCGGATTCGTCGGTGTATCATGCGGAGCGGTATGATTATGTGTTCCGCTGATGATGATACGGTCTGCCGGGAAACCGGTCGCAGCCGCAATCTTGTCTTCCAGATCTTCAATGGCGGGATGTGTGCTTGTTTCATAGCTCATGAACAGCATCTTGTCCGTACCGTTGTCCATAGCGATGGCTCTTACACTCATATCGTCATAGACACCATTGATCGGAGATGCGGCTTTGCCCCAGTCCTTCTTGTGTGTAGGCACCGGGAACATATCCGGGGTGGGATTGATGCAGGCCTTCGCTGCGCCGACTAATAACTTTGACATGATAAGAATTCCTCCTTTTCCTTGTTTATTCCTGATTCAGGTCTTTCCGGAAGATACGCTTCCGGTTATATACGATGGATGTTCCCTTCCACTCACTGCGGAAGGTATCGGGATCCTCCAGGGTTTCTTTGATTTTCTCCGGAGAACGGTCTTCAAACGGATTGAACAGGTAGCTCATGGAACCGACATTCGGATCACCCTCGACACCGTCCATGATGCGTTCGCAGTTTTCAACAAGATAATCCAGGAAGTGCTTGTCAAACGGAGAACCGTTGTGGGGCGGACATACCATATCGATCTGATCTCCCCAGCCTTCCAGGATTCTTACTACATTGTCACGCAGCGTTTCCACGCACGAGTTTCCCGCACGTTTGCCGCCGACCAGAATCTGTCCGCATTCCAGTTCATCACCCGTGAACAGCAGACCGTACTTATGATCCAGATAAATCAGGCTTCCCGGACTGTGGCATCCTTCATACGGAAGCACTTCCACGATTCTGTTGCCGAGATCAATTGTGTCTCCCGGTTTCAGGATGGTCGGCACAAAGGTACCGTGCGGCTGACCGGCATTCCACCTGCCCTCCTCATCGGAGAGTTCCCTTCTTCCCTGAATCGTATTCCAGGCGAATTCCGACATGAAGATTGTGCAGTCATCGAACTGCCATGCCGCATTGGTATGGTCATGATGATCATGCGTGCAGGCAACCATGATTTCCTTGTCTGTTACATACTGTTCCAGATATTCACGGAGAGGAAGACGTGTATATGTCGGATCAATCAGCAGCGCTTTTTCATCACCAATGATAATGTGTGGATGAGGCGCAGCCAGACTGGGATCATAGCAGTTGATGATCCAGGAATCCGGACGGATCAGACGTCTGCTGAACTGTTTGTTAATAGGGAGTGTTGTTACATCAATTTCATTCATAGTGTTTTGGTATATACAAATTAAGCTCATCCAGCTAAGCAGAATCTGTATACATCTCCTTTCTCTTCCGGATTAGTATCGGCCCGGATTACCGAGTAGAATTGAGATCGTGAATGCGTACCTGTATCACATATTCTTGTAGCTTTG
>JAFUCL010000128.1 GCA_017459725.1 Solobacterium sp.
AATGTTCAACTCAGGCAATGTTACAAGAAAGCGCAATCGACACCATGAAAATATGGAGGACAGGTTACCCTATCCTCCATATTTTTGTGATGTCTGTACAGTGATTTATTTTCCTTGTCTACTTGACAAGAGTCGGATCATCTTCCGGCAGTATTTTATTGTCCGAAGCCCTGCATGCGGTCGAGGATTTCATACAGATCCTTCTGCGGATCACCCTGCACCGATACCGGATCATCAAAGACAATCAGTGTATTTTCCGAGGCTTCCGGGAATTCCGGCAGACCATCCCCGTTCGGATTGCCTGTTCTGACAAAGTTCACCCAGTATGCATGCATAAGAGCGCTCAGCTGCCGGTCGCTTTCATCATACAGACGGGAATCCGCGGGAATCACACCGAATGTATATACCATCTCACCGCTGTGCCACGGTCCCAGGCGTCCGTTCTTTTTCGCAAACAGATATTCATATGCTGGTATGCCGTGCTGCACAGCAAGCCTGTTCAGACAATCATGGGAATAATTGAAGAACACGGCACCGTATATGTCTGCCCAGTTTTTATCTGCCTCACTGTCATTGACAGCCGGATACAGCTTCAGCACATCGTCCGCATACTCTTTGAAGTAACTACGGACCTTTTCTTCATAGTCTTTCATGGACGCATGCGAGAAGATGATGAACGGTGCACTCTCCTCTGAATTGAAACCATGCAGCAGAGCCTCTTCATTGTGTATTCCCTGCCTGCGCAGTACATACGGATCATCCGGCAGAACATACCCGTCCGGGGTGATGTGGTGCTGGGAGGACATTTCCCCCACAATCTTGTCAGCCGGCAGTGCCTTCAGTTCCGCGAGTGTTTTCACACCGTATTTTTCCTTCAGTTTCCGGCCTGACGCCAGGGCGTCCTCCAGAGATCTGTAGGAATGCGGCGGCTGTACGGATGACAGCGTGCTGCTTTCAAGGATTGCTCTTCTGAAGAGACCTTTGGCAACCGGTGAAACACAGAGGGCATCCACACATGCGGAACCGGCAGATTCACCAATGATTGTCACATTGCCGGGATCACCGCCAAATGCCGCAATATTGTCCCGCACCCATTCCAGCGCCTTGATCTGATCCAGGAGACCGTAATTGCCGGTGGTGCCGTCTTCCTGTAAAGCTTCTTCATCCGCACAGAATCCGAAAACACCGAGACGGTAACCCATATTCACGCATATGACACCATCCCGTGCATATCCTTCACCGCTGTAATCCGCATACCAGGGCTGTCCGGTCTGCAGCGAACCGCCGTGTATATACACCGCAACGGGAAGATTCTTCTGCTCGCCGGCAGGTTTCCAGATGTTCAGATACAGACTGTCTTCACTGACCGGAGCCACCCAGTTGTCTTTAAGTGAAATCTTGTAATCGTGATAGCCGATGATCTGCGACAGTGAACTGATGACCTGCGGGTTTGTGACCTGCATAGACATCGGTGCGAATGTATCACATACTCTGACACCGTCCCAGGACTGCGGATCCTGCGGTGCTTTCCAGCGCAGTTCTCCGATTGGAGGCGCAGCATACGGTATGCCTGCATAGACCTCCGCTTTACCGTCTTCCGTAAATACACCGCTGACCTGCCCGTAAGCAGTTGTGACTGTTCCGGTCGGCTTCGGGGAATCATAGGATACAGCCGGCACAGCCTTCACGGGCGGACCGCTCAGTGCCGCAATGACAGCCAGCCCTGCACAGTAGCAGATGCCTCTTACAGGTCCGGGCAGCGGAAGCCTGTTCCACACCAGCACGGCAATCCCCATCCAGATGAATGAAAGCCCCCAGCCGAATATCGTATTGTGATTCAGTTCAAGATACGCACCGCACAGCAGCGTCCAGAAACCGAGCAGTATAAATCCAATTGTTTTCATGACGGTATCCCCTTACTTAAGAATGAACTTTCTTGCCAGTGCTGTTACAACCCGGTAAGGCAGCGGCCGCAGTTCGCGGTTGGCATCCTTCAGGGCACTGATGATGGGAAGATGCTGAGGGCAGTGTTTCTCACACCTGCCGCAGGCAATGCACTGGGTCGGGAAGGAAGACTTTCTGCGCAGACCGACGGCCTGTGCATACTCAAAGCGTCCCGACCATTTGCTTTCCGTATACATTTCATTCCAGCAGCGGAATGTCAGCGGAATATCCACACCCTGCGGACAGGGCATACAGTAAGCACATCCGGTACAGCCGATTTTCAGACTGGCTCCGATCAGACGCTTGATTTCTTCGATCAGCGCAAACTCCTTCTCCGTGAACATACCGGCTTCTGCTTCCGAAGCAACCCGGCAGTTCTCAATGACCATTTCCTCGGAATTCATACCCGAAAGCACACAGGTCACTTCCTTCTGGTCATACAGCCACCGGAAAGCCAGTTCCGCCGGTGAATATGCAGTTCCGGCAATCAGACGCTTGGCTTCCGCAGGAAGCAAATCTACGAGTTTACCGCCGCGCAGAGGCTCCATGATAATAACGGGAATACCCTTCTCATACGCCGCCTGCAGTCCGCGTCTTCCGGCCTGGGATGTCTCATCCATGTAGTTGTACTGGATCTGGCAGAAATCCCAGTCATAGGCATTGAGAATGGTCAGGAACATATCCGTATTTCCATGAAAGGAAAAACCGATGTTGCGGATCTGTCCGTTCTGCTTCTTTTCATCAATCCAGTCCCTGATGCCGATATTCACGAGATTCTCCCATGCCCTGATATCCGTCAGCATATGCATGAGATAGTAATCGATGCGGTCTGTCTGCAGACGCTCCAGTTCCTCCAGGAAATACTTCTCTGCAGACTGTCTGCTGCGGATCAGATACTGCGGCAGTTTGGTCGCAATATTGACTTTGTCACGGATCTTGTTGCGGGTGAGTATTGTTCCCAAGGCTGCTTCACTGCCCGGGTAAATATAAGCAGTATCAAAATAATTCACACCGGCTTCGTATGCCTTCAGAATTTCCTTTTCTGCTTTGTCGATGTCGATCACGCCGCCCTTTCTGCTGAAACGCATGCATCCGTAGCCGAGCAGTGAGATATCATTCCCGTTTCTGTCTTTTCTGTATTTCATTCTGTCCTCCTGCGGTTGATGTACTGTCAAAGACACGCACTTACGTTTATTATATGCATAGAAAACAGGAGGCAACTATCATGGAACGAATGAACAGACGCTGGAACAGTCTTTCCGCGGAACACGTACAGAAACTGTTTGATGAAACACCGCCCGAGCAGTACTCGCACGGCGGTCTGGAAGGTCCCTATAAACCGGCATATTCGGATGCTCTGTGCGGCAGAACATACACACTGAAAAGTGCAGAACATGAAGTAACCCTGCACTTTGATGACATCAATACGGTCACGTGGTCTGAGGACGGTCAGAGCGGAACAGACTTCTGCGCCGTGCATGAAGCCGAAGCAGATCTCTTCTTCATCCACTATGCAATGAAACATACATCCCCGCCCCGGTTCAATACGATCGTCATGGATTTCAAGACCGGCCTCTTCACCCAGATCTGTGCTGCTATCGGAAACGGAACGGAAGCCAGGGAAGTATGCAGAACCTTCCATTTCGGAAAAATCGCCGGATGTGAAAACGATGCATATCCGCTGCACGGGTTCACGGCCGACCTGGTAGGCAAAGCAATCTACTGGACCTACAATGACCGCATGCCGCCGCTCAAGCATATCTACAGCAGTGAACTGTATTACTCCTATGCAATGACCATGGGCGAGCGCTGCTGGATGGCATCCAATCCGTGTGATTTCGTAAAGATCAATGATCACGAGTATATCTTTACATTCCTGGAGGAAAGACAGACCGGTGTGCAGGGTGTATTCCTGATCAATACGGAAACGATGCATGATGTCGGGTGCTTCAGCGGCATTCCCAGTGATGACAAATTTGAATCATATACGGTTGGAGCCATCGGTGAATGGACAACCATGGATACACACTTCATACAGAAATAAAAGCGGATCCGGTCCGCCTTTATTATTTTTGTATGAACGCAGGCACTGCTTCTGCAGCTCTGTATCCTTCCTGATACATTCTGAGTATTGCCGCATGATCTTTTGTCAGTGTCTTCATTCCCGAGACATCCGCAGGTGACAGAATAAGCGCCCTGCCCTGTTCTTCAAGTTCCAGCGCTCCGCACAGCTCTCTGTTGTAAAGGGCCGCACGTCCGCGCAGTGCTTCGGCTGAGGCTGCGTACTTCAGCGGAATCAGCCTTGAAAACTGCCTGTCCCGCAGTGATGTGCGCATTTCCGTCTTCGGTCTTGTCAGCACGATAATCAGGCGATCACATCCTTGATCAAGTGCCCTTTGCCAGGGAATCGGATCAGATAGTCCGCCGTCATAGTAGTATCTGCCTCTGAAGTATACAGGTTTATCGGCCGCCGGCAGACAGCTTGAGCACTTCAGAACAGTGTAATCATCCTGCTGCATATCTTCTTTGCTGAAATAAACAGCAGCGCCGCTTACCGCATCGGTTGTGACTGCCTCATACCGGCAGGGTGAAGCAAGGATTGCTTTGTAATTCAGCGGATCTTCACCGTCACTGTTCGAAGTGACTCCGTACACATAATCAAGATCCAGATAAGATCCCTTCCGCAGCAGATTGCGTACACTCATGTATTCCCGGCGGAAAGCATATTCATTGTAATAGCGCAGATTTCTGCCTTTCTGTCCGCCCAGAAAAGATGCCCCGTTGGCAGAACCGGCCGAAACCCCAATGAAGTAATCAGCGCCGATTCCGCGGTCAAGACAGTAATCCAGAATGCCTGCTCCGTACGCACCGCGCAGCCCTCCGCCTGTATCAACTATTCCCAGCATAATATTTATATTAATACAGCAGAACCGCAGCATCACAATGCATTTCCGCCGTTTTGTATAAATACACCGAACTCAGCGGATTACTGTTCCGTCCTTTATGACATGCGCAGGAACTTTGTACATGACGCTGATATCCTGCACCGGATCGCCGTCCACAACCGCAAAGTCAGCGTACTTGCCTTCTTTGACGGAACCGATCAGATGATCCTGGTAAATAATCTTCGCGGAATCAATCGTAGCCTGCCGCAGAATATCCTCATTCGTGAAGCCGAGCATCTCACTGCGCAGACGGAACTCACGCATCGGATCCGTGCGGTACAGCTCATAGCCGACATCCGTTCCCCAGCCGATCAGAATATTCTTATGATTGTCATAGGCATTCTTCAGGCAGGAGAGAATCTTACCGATCAGTGCATGCATGCGCTTTCCGTTGTAGGTATCCGGCATCTCCAGAATCTCATCCACGGCAAACATCGTCAGCACCAGAGCGGTATCCAGATGGTTGTCATCAATATACTTCAGGGTATCTTCGGAAATCATGGACGCATGCTCAATCGTATGCACACCGCCTCTGACGCACATATCAACTGCTGTTTCACCATGCGCATGTACGGATACATAGGATGCATGACGCTTCGCAATCAATACAGCCGCTTCAATCTCATCACTCTCCAGAATCGGATAACCCGGTTCATTGGATTCCATTAACAGTGAACCTGAGCCGTACAGTTTGATGAAGTCCGAACCGTTTGCGAAATTCTTCCGCACGGCATCACGGAAACCATCCGAACCGCAGGCATAGATATCCAGTGAATCAAGATTGGTCCAGTTAGAAGAAATAATCGGTCCGCTTGTGGTAATACGCGGTCCCTGCAGTTTGCCGGCATTGATCATGTTCTTCAGATGCATTGCACCGCGGCAGTGCAGATCACCGACATCACGCACGGTTGTATATCCGTCATGCAGCAGCTCCTGCGCATACCGGTACTGGTTCAGGGCAACCACCGGCTGCGGGGCTGCATTTCCCGTATATACATCCTGCATGACCTGATAAAAGAGATGCACATGCAGGTCAATCAGACCCGGCAGTAATGTCTTCCCTTCAAGGTCCAGGACCTCTGCCCCTTCCGGAACAGCTGATCCTGCCGGCATAATCTTTTCAATCTTTCCTTCACAGCAAAGCACATCACCTGTCAGTGCATCCGTTCCTTCCGTCAGAAACGGCACAAATCTGCAGTTCTTCAAGACAAGCATAACAATTACCTCCGATACATCTAATGTAGCAGAACTGCCGGTATCTATCACGTTTATTCCGGTAATTTCCCCTTGCACAGGTATCGATGCCGTGCTATAGTTTCCGCACAGGAAAACCTTCAATGTCAGACAGACGGGATCAGTCTGTCCGCACAAAGGAGGTTTTTTTATGAACAAGATCAAGATCACTGACATTCGCTTCAGTCCGAAAGCCATCACGATCCTCTGGCGCCTGAACGGCATCGGATATGCGACAATGCTGTACAGGCATTCCGATTACAGCTGGCATCCCGACCCCGGCACCCGTGCCTGCACACCTGCCGTACAGGAAAAGCTGCAGAAAGCAGTATTTGCCTATCTTGCGGAAAGAAGGCCGTATAAAAAACCGCGCACCGTCTGGTTCGCGGAGCAGTAAAAAAAGAGCTTCGGCTCTTTTTTCAGTCTTGGTGACATACTCCCACCACCTACGCTGACGCTTAGAGGTGGGGGCTTCCCGGTCAAGAACACCAGTGTGTTCAGATAACCCGGGCTTATCGGATTCCCTGTGCCCCAGGGTACCATGTTTCATTTCAGTTCATGACAGAAGCACAATTCGGAGTGCTTCTGTTTTCAGAATCAGCGCAGCGTTATGATCTCTGTCATGATGTGCCCCGCATACCGGACAAACCCACTCACGAACCCTTAGGTCTTTGGTTTCAGGATTGAGGCATCCGCACTCATGACACATCTGACTTGATGGGAACGTTCGATCTGCTTTGATCACATGTTTTCCTGCCATCTCTGCTTTATAGGAAAGCATATTCACAAACATCCCCCAGCTATTGTCACTGACGCTCTTTCCAAAATGCAGTGACTGACTCATGCCTTTCATATCAAGATTTTCGATCCCGATATAGTCATACTGGTTAATAAGTTCTCTGCTTTCCTTGTGCAGCCAGTCTGCTCTCTGACGCCGTACTTTCTCATGAAGGATCGCGACCTTGTGCTTCTGTTTGTAATACCGGTTCGACTGTTTTTCCTTACCCTTCACAAACATCTTCGAAAGTTTCCGCTGTGCTTTCTTAAGCCGTTTCTCACTGCTTCTGAGAAAGTG
>JAFUCL010000033.1 GCA_017459725.1 Solobacterium sp.
TCCTGCAAGATTTATTCGCTGGCAAAGGAAGGTATCCCTACACTGGCATATGATCCGACGAGCCGGCTGCTTGTAGAACAAGCTGTAGCGGCACTGAAAAGTCTGAATCAAGTGCTCTATCAAATACTAGCACAGATCAGGGAACTTGCGGAGAAAAGACCGGAATACGCTGCAGTCAGAGCGATGAGCGGAGTCGGAGATGTTCTGGCACCGCTGCTTGTGGCGGAGGTCGGCGATCCAAGAAGATATCATTCCGGAGATGCCCTGATTGCCTGCATTGGAATTGATGTGCCTCCCTATGAAAGCGGACAGTTCAAAGCTTCTGAGCGTAAGATAACCAGGAAAGGGTCGAAGCAGCTCAGAAAGCTTGGATATCTGCTTGTAAAGAATCTCAGAAAGATCAAGCCCACAAAAGATACCGCAGTATATGATTACTATCTGAAGAAGAAATCGGAAGGCAAGAAAGACAAGCAGGCCATCGTTGCGGCAATGAACAAGTTCTTCCGCATCTACTACGCAAGAGCCATGGAAGCTTATAGATCTGAATAAATAATCATTACAACCAGCCCGAAAGAAAACCGTCCCTTACAGAACGGATTTTCATAATGCATGTTTATATCTATGATAATTTCTGTTGACAACCCTTAGCGAGTTTATTTCGGTTTGCGGGCCACCAGATGCATGCGGAACTTTCTTTCCTTTGTAAGCTTTTCCACCTGCAGTCCGGCATGATCGCAGAAAACCCGTATCTGATCCCTTGTGCATGTGCCTACATCCCCGTGTCCGATGAGATTGACCAGCGGCATTTCCACGTGGTTCATCAGCCAGACCATCGGCTTGGATGCCGTGTAATCCTGCAGGATCAGTCTGCCGCCCGGACGCAGCACCTTCTGCACACAATTGAAGAACTTCTGCGGATTGGGATAGTGATGAAAGCTGTTGGTGCAGATGACCACATCAAAGGAATTCTCATCAAACGGCAGATTCTCGCAGTCCCCGACGATAAAGCGCACCCCGGGAAGCTGCTTGGCATTGGCTGTCTCAATCATCTTCGGGGTGATATCAATGCCTGTATAGTGTTTCCCGGAATCCTGTTCATGCAGGATTTCGATCATCGGTCCCGTACCGCATCCGCAGTCCAAAAGATCCGTGTACGGTTCTTTGGCAAGCTCTTCGGATATGAAAGGATAATCATCCTTGCACATCTCGTATATACCTGCATGTCCGCTGTCATACACAGCAGCTGCTTTGGTGAATTCTTTGATGGTCAGATCCTTGTATTCCTGTTCTGTTCTCATAATTACCCCTTTTGTTTCACACAGCGGAAGATGCCTTCCGCCTTTACTGTGTGCACATGCGCTTCACCGTACATATTCTGCAGTCTTCTGCGCAGACTCTCCTCCGTTTCAAACGGCGGTGTAAAGAAGCCCTTCGGTACATACAGATGACGGATAAACCAGTCCGTGCGCTTAAATGCCTTCTCAATGTAGAAACAGCCGCAGAAGATACCGCCCGGTTTCAGGACACGGTATGTTTCCCGGTACGCTGCTTCTTTGTCGGGAAAGGCATGGAAACCGTTCAGGAAGAGAACACAGTCAAAGCTTTCATCCGCAAAGGGAAGCTTACCGACATCACCCTGCACAAAGGTAACATTCTTAAGGTTCATGGCTTCGGCACGTTTCTCTGCACTCTTCATCATGTCCGCTGAATAATCAAGACAGGTAATCTCTGCTTCAGGCATAGTGCGGTATACGGGCATCGTCAGCACCCCTGTTCCCACCGGCACTTCCAGAAGACTTCCTTTGAAATCCTCCGGTATGGCGGATAAAGCATCGTTGAGCCACTGTGCCGCAAGTTTGCTGTCAAGACCCCAGATCACACGGTCAATGAGTTTGCCGCTCAGGGTTGTGTTGGTGATCATGCCGTCATAGAAGCTGGACATTTCTCCAAGCTGTTTGTACGATTCCGCAATCTGTCCGTGTCTGTCACTCATATGGTTATCTCCCGCTCTGTATCACTCTTTCGATTTCCGAAACAAACAGTGCCGGTTGCTTCACGGCAAGACCGCCGTGTCCGGTATCTGCGAATTCCTTGAATCTTGTCTTTGATATATGTTTCCGGAGCCAGTCCATATCCCACTGTCTGGCTTTCTTCTCCGCCGAGGCATACCAGTATTCGATATACCGGCAGTCCGTCACAACGGGATCGGGCATACGGTAGTTGTTGCTGGAATCAAAGGTGCGCCACACTGTCTTTGCGCTCATGAACTGCAGCACATCCGCCGCATACTTCAGATCCTCAGCAGAGTATTCATCGGTATTGAACATCTTCTCCAGGAGCTTAAGACCGCCTGCCTTGCCGATATAAATCATCAGAAAGTCCCTTAAGGCAATACATCTGGTCAGGATATACGGAAGCTGATACGGAGTGATGCCGCCGTCAATCACCGCACTGCACACCTTTACACGGTTATCCGCAAGAAACCTGGTGACGATCGATCCGCCCATCGAACAGCCGTACATGCAGGCAAGCTCATCAATGCCGCGTGAGACAAGCGCATCAGCCAGTTCAGAGGCAATCCTTTCCACACTTGTAAAATGACCGGGACTCTCTTTATCATATCCCGGCAGGGCCGGTATGATCAGCCGGTATTTCCTCTGCAGCAACGGGATCACATATTCGAAGTAATCCCACATCACCAGGGACGGATGCACAAGCACGATCACCTGTTTGTTGTCTTCACCATATTCATGTATCGTCATACATCTTTCTTCCTCATCACGGCCACCGCACAGGGAATACGCCCTTCCGCCACGGTAATCGTCACATCGGGATACCCGGCATCCAGGAAGAACTGCTTATAGCTGTTCACGGTGAATTCCCGCTTGAAGTCAGCACCGGCCTTCCCCACTGCCTGTGAGAAAGCACTGTCCTGTCCTTTCTCATTTCTGTTCATATAGGTTGGAATAATAAGCATTCCACCGCTTCTGCATACCCGGTTGAGTTCAGCGAGTGCCTGCAGCGGTTCATCCAGCAGATGGATCACATTGCCAGCGACAACCTTGTCAAAGCTCTCATCCGCATATGCAAGTGATGTTATATCTGCTTTGGCAAAGGTCACATTGTTATATGCCGAGAGATTCTTCTGTGCTTTCTTCAGCATGTTCGCAGAATAATCCGTAGCCGTGAGCTTCCTGCATTTGCCGGCAATCACTTCACTCAGCATTCCCGTTCCGCAGGCGCATTCCAGCACCTCATCATCTGCTGTGATGAGATCACCGACAATCCGCTTCAGCTCTCTGTGTGCTCTGGCATTGACCACATTGACGAAGATGTCATAGACACCTGCCGCTTTATCCCAGAACATGTTTTTAATCATTGCTGTTTCTCCGTATAGCGCAGACAGAAATCACACCTGTCACATCCCTTACCCAGGGTTCCCGTCCGGATAAAGGCAACACCCGGCAGCTTCCCGTAGGTATATTCATCATTGTCACAGAAGATCTCCGTCAGCTCCCCGCAGCCAAGTTCATTCATATACCGGTGATACGGACAGGCCAGTATATCCATTCTGTACTCACCTTTCTTCTTCGGATAGAACACATTCTGAAAGCCGTTGTTCTTACCAAACAGATGCTTTGTCAGAAATGAAAAGAAACCGAAGAAAACCGGCCGCATACCCGGTTTACCGATGATCCTGGCCAGCTTCTCTCCGGCTTCTGAAGCTTTCTGCAGGGAGGCGGTGCGGATTATGCTGTAAGCCTTCTCAGCATCGGTATGTTCCTTCAGAGCGAGATATATGGCAGCACCGGGAAAGATATAGCTGTATGTGTGAAAACGGGCACCGGAGGGCAGATCGGCATATCTCTCAAGAATACCGGCAAGCCTGTCCTGAGCTTCTTTCCATACGGTCTCCGTCACCTCTTTGCCCAGCTGTTTCTCCGCTTCCGCTTTGATCAGTCCCTTCCTGCTCAGTAATTTAGCGGCTGTCTTTTCTTCCTTCCGCATAAGCATATCTCTCCTTGTCAGTGTTAACTAGCCCATATGTGTTAGTCATTTCTAACCACATATTTATTGTATCCCCTGTGCGGATTATATCAAGTTACACAGAGCGCAAAAAAGACAGCGTTGCCGCTGTCCCAGTTTGTTGACAAAGTGGTCTCGCCTGTAAGGGCGGACCACTTTTTCTTTGATTTACGGACCGAATCTTTTCTGTTGATGTTCAAAATAAGTCCAAAAGACCTGAAAAAACAAAAATCGGACCGGCTGGCCCATTTCCATTTTGCCATTCTCTGTAAATTGTGGCACGCAAAAATCAGACTCGCCTGATGACTGTTCTTGCACAGCCCACGGAGCCGTGTAAATCTGAGACAATGATTCTCTTTATCGTCTGCGAATACTCTTTCGATTGTCTCTTTCCGCCTGGGATAGATTTCTTTCCATTCA
>JAFUCL010000034.1 GCA_017459725.1 Solobacterium sp.
CGATTGGCATAACCAGCTGAACAGCATTATAATATGTTCGCTGATCAGGTAGGGCTAGTACTTGATTAGCACTTTTCATATCTCCATTTTACCAATTCAAAAGAGGCTATAACAGCTTTTCAACTGTTACAGCCTCTTTTAATCCGGACTAACGGTTGTAGTATTCGACGATGAGCGCTTCGTTGATTTCCTGGTTCAGTTCGCTGCGTTCCGGAAGGCGGAGATATGTGCCTTTCTTGTTCTCTTTGTCTACTTCGACAAATGCCGGTGCAGTGTAATTGGACTCGAGGGATTCAGCGATCGGCTTCATGCTGCGTGCTTCTTCACGAACTGCAATAACGGAACCCGGTTTGATTTCAGCGGAAGGGATGTCGAGCTTCTTTCCGTTGACTTCAATGTGTCCGTGTGTAACCAGCTGACGGGCAGCCTTGCGAGTTCTTGCGAAACCCATACGGTATACGAGATTGTCAAGTCTGGATTCGAGCATGATCAGGAAGTTTGTACCTGCCATACCTTCAAGCTTCTGAGCCTTTTCGAATGTGTTGTAGAACTGACGTTCATTAACACCATACATGTTGCGGACTCTCTGCTTTTCGCGGAGCTGTGTTCCGTAACCGCTCAGCTTGATGCGCTTTGTGGGGCCATGCTGACCCGGAGCATAAGTTCTCTTCTTAAGCTCTTCGCCGGTTTCCAGGACAGAGAAGCTTAAGCGCCGTGCTTTCTTCCAAACCGGACCTGTGTAACGTGCCATGTTTTTGTTTCCTCCTTAAAATCTATGGCCGAGAAACAATAACAGGTGCAGATCATCATGCGGGGTGTTGTTATAATTCCGTTTCACTTATTGCAGCAAGTTACTCCGGCTGCAGACACCGTCTGTTAACAACGCCTGATGCATAAACTCTGCAAGCTGCCATCATTAGACGCTTGAATAATATATCAAAGAAATAACCCGCAAGTCAATATTATTAGCTATAAACAGCGTTTTAAACAGGTCTATTCTGTGCTAGAATAACTAAGAATACGAGAGGTAGAGTTGCAATGGATAAAGTGCTGAAAATATTATCTGACCTTCGGGTGATTATAGCGATAGCGATTCTTGTGGTTTTGCTGCTGATCTGGTTTATTGTGCAGAAAATCAAGGGAAATCAGTATAAGAAACAGCTGCAGGAGCTTGAGGTGCGGTATAACGCAATCAAGAGTGTGCCGCTTTCTTTCAAGCTGAACAAAGCTGTGGCAATCAGCAGGGTTGATCCGGATGCAATGCAGAAGGTTGCCAAGACAAAGGATGACTTTGACAAGGCAGAAGCAAACCTGAAGCAGATCTCCCAGACACTTGCGGATGCCGAGGATGAGATCCTTGTCGGCAAGCTCAGCAAAGCCCGCAATGATCTGAATGACCTCAGAACCAGCATCAGTCTCGGTGAACAGCAGGTCAATGCACTGGATAAATTCCTGGATGAGATCCTTGAAAAGGAAACAGCGCAGAGACAGGAAGTAACGGAACTGAAGAATTCCTTCCGTGAACTGAAAGCCGAAGCAAATACCAAGAGTTCCCAGCTGTCCTATGTATGGCCGACCGTACAGTCCAACTTCTCCGATATCGAGAAGATGTTCAGTGCGTTCGAAGAATGGATGTATGCTTCTGATTTCGGCAAAGCAAGTGCTGAGCTCAGCAACATCAAATCCTCCATGGGCAGACTGACGGAAACAGTACACAATCTGCCGACTCTGCTGCAGGACGCAAGAGGCGTCGTTCCGAAGATGGCAGAAGTGCTGCACCAGGATTACAGTACCAACCGTGACCGCGGTGTATATCTGAAGCATCTCGAAGTTGAGAAGAATCTCAGCGCCATTACAGGCAACCTCAAGATGGATCTTGAAAACCTGAAAGCATGCGATCCGACCGGTGTCGCCGATCATCTTGCGGACTACAAGAAGCGCATTGCCCAGATGGACGCGGCTGTCAAGAAGGAATCCGACAGCTTCGATCAGCTGCAGCAGCTGCAGCAGGAGACCACCAAGCTCTTCACCGAAGCTTCTGCAAATGCTTCCTATGTACAGGATCAGTACGAGAAGATGAGCGTCAGATTCGGTCTTGAAGGTCTCGATGAAGAAATCGCGGCAGGCAAGGAATCTCTGGAGAAGATCACAAAGGACAAGCCTGATCTTGATGAGATGCTGACAAGCGGCAAGTATCCGTCCAGCGAACTGCTGATCCGTTTCCAGGAACTCGGACAGAACCTCACTGAAACAAACAATGCTTTCCGTGAGATGAAGACAAAGATCGACAGTGCAAGCGGTGATGAAGACCGTGCGAAGAAGCAGCTTGTCAAACTGCAGGTCATCATGAACCAGATGCAGGTCAGTATCCGCAAGTACAAGCTTCCTTCCATCAGTGCACAGTATGAAGAGGATATGAGCAGGGCAAACAACTATATCCACAGTCTTGAAGGTCTGATTGGTGAAACACCGCTCAATGTCCAGCTTCTGAATACAACCCTGAAGGAAGCCATCGATTTCATCTATAAGCTGTACAACAATGTCAACAATGTCGTCGGAGCTGTTGTGATGGTTGAGAATACGATCGTATTCGGCAACCGTTACCGTTCGACATACGCTGACATCGACAGTGAACTCACACGTTCGGAACTCTGCTTCCGCAATGGTGAATATACAAAGGCTCTGACAACGGCAATCGCTACGATTGAGAAGATTCATCCGGGCAACTACGAGAAGATGGTTAAGGAGAATGCCAAGGGTGGCGAATAGAGTCTACTTCGACCATGCCAGTACGACGGAAGTTGATCCGGGAGTTTTGAAGGTCTATACGGAGCTGCTGCAGAAGTATTACGTAAACAGTGAGTCTCTGTATGACGAAGGCACTGAGATCAGCAGAATGATGGAAAAAGCCCGGAGTGCAGCTGCCGGGCTTTTGGGTGTTCACGCCGATGAAATCATCTTCACATCAGGCGCGAGCGAAGCAAATTCCGAGGCAATCAAAGGCACCTGCTTTGCCTGTCCGGGAAAGAAGCATATTATTACGACGGCAATCGAGCATTCCTCGGTTATGAATGCATGCCGGCAGATGGAACAGGTATTCGGGTATGATGTGACATACCTGCCTGTTACAGAGGAAGGAACCGTACGGGTGCATGACGTGGAGAAGGCGCTGCGCGATGACACCGCGGTTGTTTCAATCATGTATGTGAACAATGAAACGGGTGCCGTGAATCCGGTTGCTGAAATCAAGGAAATCGTCAAGAAGAAATCACATGCTTACTTCCATACGGATATCACCCAGGCCATCGGCAAGATTCCCGTTGATCTCGATATGGTGGATATGGCATCCATGTCTGCGCACAAGATACACGGCCTGAAGGGAAGCGGGGTTCTGGTCCGTAAGAAGCATGTACCGATGGTACCGCTGATCAGCGGCGGTGAGCAGGAATACGGCTACCGCGGAGGCACCAGCAATGCCGTCGTAAACATGGTCTTTGCAAGAACACTGCGCACGGCTCTGGAAAATGAAAAGAAGTACGGTGCATATATTAAGGATCTGCAGGCGCACCTCCTGAGCGGTCTTAAGACCATACCTGGTGTGCTGATCAACAGTCCGGAAAACAACTGCGGATGCGTCATCAACTTCTCTTATGAGGAGATACCGAGTGAGGTTATGCAGAATGCGCTGAACAGAGCAGGCTTCATGGTTTCCGCAAGGAGCACATGCGAGAGTCACAGTGACAATCCCAGCTATGTTCTGCAGGCAATGGGATTTTCCGACAAGCGTGCTTCCTCCTGCATACGCATCAGTCTTGCGCATACCAATACAAAAGAAGAAGCAGACAGGTTTGTGTCTGCACTGAAGGAGATTATCAGTCACTATGGGAAGATATGATACTGTACTGATCAGGTATGGGGAACTGAGTACAAAGGGCAAGAACCGTAAGGACTTTATACGGAAGCTGTATCAGAACATTCAGCGTATTCTTGCGGATTTCCCCAATCTTGCATACCGCCGCACACATGACAGAATCTACATCCGGCTTACCGATGAAGATCCTGATATTATCAGGGAGAGACTGCAGAAGGTATTCGGAATCAGTTCATTCTCGTTTACGGAGAAGGTTCCGAGTGATCTTGAGGAGATCAAGAAAACATGTCTTGCGATTGCACAGGAGAGCGGCAAAAAGACATTCAAGATCATCACCAGAAGACATGACAAGACATTCCCGCTGAACAGTGACGGCATCAACAGAGCGGTTGCCGGAGAGATTCTGCGGAATACGGATCTGAAGGTGGATGTGCATGAACCGGAACTGCCAATCCAGATTGAGGTACAGCAGAACGATACATACATTACATCGGAAAAGATACCCGGTGCCGGCGGTTATCCGGCAGGCATCAACGGCAAGGTATTGTTAATGCTTTCGGGCGGTATCGATTCACCGGTGGCAGCGTATGAGCTGATCAAGAGAGGTCTTGAGGTGGAAGCGGTGCACTTTGCTTCACCGCCGTATACCTCGGAGAATGCACGGCAGAAGGTGATGGATCTTGCGTCAATGGTAAGCATTTACCAGGGCGAGATGAAGGTCCATATCATCAACTTCACCGATCTGCAGCTGGAAATATACAAAACGGCAGGGGATCCCTATGCCATTACCCTGATGCGGCGCATGATGTTCAGAATCGCCCAGGAAGTGGCACAGCGTAACAACTGTTTGGCAATCGGAACCGGTGAAAGCATCGGCCAGGTGGCTTCCCAGACTCTGGAAAGCATTGCCTGCATCAACAGTGTTGTCTCCATCCCTGTGATACGTCCGCTCGTCTGCATGGACAAAGTCGAAATCATTGATCTGGCCAAGAAGATCGGCACCTATGAGACGTCTATTCAGCCGTTTGAAGACTGCTGCACAATCTTTGATCCGAAGAATCCCGTTACTAAGCCGACGATCAAGCGTGCGGAAGAGTATGAAGCCAGATTTGATTATGAATCCATGATTGCCGACTGTCTTGAAAACGAGATAATCAGTACGGCAGGACCCGAAACGGAAGCCGAAGAATTTCTTTAATACCGGAGGTGCTATATGGGCTTATTTCACAAGAGAAACCCGAAGATCAACAGCAGGTTCAGAGAACTGTTTGACAACGGTGTAAACGAAACGGAAAGTGAATTCCTTGACAGTATGAATGAAGTTGTCCGTATGGTTGAATACGATACGGAATATACGACAAACGACAAGCTGAAGATCTATGAACTGATGTCACAGCTGTGCAACTGTTCTTCTTCAGACCGTCATAAGTTTGCAAGAAAGCTTAAAAGAATTCTATAAAAAAGGCCGCGTGGCCTTTTTATTTTGAAGTGTCTGTTATGGAGCGGTGTTCAAGCCGGTAGAGTACGATTTCCGCATTGGCCAGGAAACGCACATCACGGATCTCCGTGCCCGTGCCGTTGGTGATATCCAGGGTGAAGGCACCGTTTACGGTATACTTGCCGCGGATATATGTGGTGGCTCCGGGCGGTGTATACAGGGCTCCGAATCCCCAGTATGCCTGGCCGCCGTGACTGTGTCCGGCAAGTGCATATTTGGTAAGATCGGTAGGGAACTGGGCTGCTGTATCCGGCGTATGGCATACTGCAATTGCGTAGGATGTGCGCGATACATTGGCAAAGGCCGTGGTGATATCGGCATATCCGTTTACACCGTTGTCGACTCCGACCAGCACGATTGCCTGTGATCCCTGGTTGCGCAGGGAGATGCTGCGGTTGTTCAGCAGTTCGAATTCGCCGTCATACAGGGCTTCTTCCACGCGTTTGGTCAGGGTTACATCCTTGCGGTCCGCATCACCCATGACAGCGAATTTGCCAAGCGGCGCATTGATTCGCTTTAGACCCGTGGAGATTTCCTTCTTCATGGCTTCATCCATGACCGTTACTTCATCCGCAACAAGATCTCCGCCGAATACCACAATATCCGGAGACAGACCGTTGATTGCCGTGACAAGTCTGGAAAGCCTTGCACTGTCCATGAATGCACCGTAATCCAGATCGGAGAAGTACAGCACGGAAATATCATTCATCTGTTCGGGAATATATATGGAAGATAGGGTTTCATAACGTACGGTGAAGCGCTTCGGTGCCGAGAAGAAAGCATCATATGTCAATGCCGCAATCGTTACGGCAAGTATCAGTGAAATGGCGATGATTTTCCTGAGAATCTTCATTTGTCTTCCTTTTCCATAAGCAATATCATAACACAACAGGCAATGACCATATATGTTATAATTCGGCGGGAGGTGGAACTGATGCTGTCTGATGCATGGCTGATTGCTGCTTCTGCTCTTCTTGATGACAAGGGGAAACCGCGCAGTGAAGCAATACTGTTTCTTGATGCGCTCCGCCAGTACAGAAAACCGTTTGCTGTACTGACGAATCAATCCGTATTTTCCAGGGATGCATTATGTGCCCGCTACAACGATGCCGGTTTTCATCTGAAACCGTCTTCTTTCTATACATCCATCATGGCTGCCATTGATTATGCGCACAGTCAGAAACCTGACGCAAAGACAGCCGGATATATCGGTTCACATGCAATGCGTGATCTGCTCCGTTCCGCCGGGTATGCGGTTGATATGAACAAGGCAGACTGGGTCTTTGCCGGTACCGACCGCAATGCACAGTACAATGACTACTGCTATGCGCTGCGTCTGATCATGGGCGGTGCACAGCTGATTGCGGCTGATCTTGCACCTGCGGATCATATAGATGATACCGTGCTTATCGGTACGGGGGCCGTTGTCCGTATGCTGGAAGAAGCTTCAGGGATGAAGGCAATCAATGCCGGGTTCCCCTCAGAGATATTTGTCAGCAGGGCTCTCAAGTATCTCGGTACGGATGCGGAGGATACTGTATTTATCGGTACGGATCCTGCCGGTGAGATTGCGGCTGCTTCAAAGGCCGGCGTCAGAACGGCATGGATTACCGGACTCAATGAGGATGCCGACGTCTTTGAAAGCGAAGTGCGTCCTACATATCTGTTTGAAAGTTTTACAGGTTTACTGCGCTGAGTTCTCCTGGCAGGCGTTGATCAGCCAGCGGATCAGCTCAACATGTTTTTCATCATGAACAAGTCTTTCCGGATGCCACTGCACCGCAAGGACCTGTTCTTTTTCTACGCCTTCAATGATGCCGTCTTCGCTGTATGCGGAAACAGTCAGGGAAGGGGCAGGATCCTTGATGGCCTGGTGGTGATAGGAATTGACGGTATGCGTATCACCGAATATATCGTGCAGAACGGTATCTTCGCAGAATGTGCATGAATGGGCTGTCTCACCGGCTCCGCGGGGCGGATCCATGTTTCTCTGGTTGTGTTCAACCGTTGTGTGAAGGTCACTCGGGATATCTTGATACAGGGTGCCGCCTTCAGCTACATTGATGACCTGAATGCCGCGGCAGATACCGAGCACAGGTTTATGGGCACGCCGGAAGGCATGGTACAGCAGCATGTCACTGGAATCGACATCAGCCTCCGGAAGAGAGCTGTGGGTATTCTCTTCACCGTAGTAGGCAGGATCAATGTCCTCACCGCCTGTGATCACAAGACCGTCCAGGGCAGCCGCAATATCATCTGCTGTTTCTTCGGTAACGGTGCCGAGCATAACCGGAATGCCTCCGCCCAGCCCGACATACTGGAAATAACTTTCATTGTTATAGAATCTTCTGGTATCGGTATTGAATACACTGCACCGTTCGGTCAGACCAATCAGCATTTTTCTCATATAAATCACCTCGTTAAGCTGAATTCTATCATATACGGGCATGTGTGTGGTACTCTGTCTGTTTGCCTGTTAATTTGTAAGATGGTAAGATGTTTTAGAACATCGTCGGAGGATTATGCATCAGTATTTTGCGGATGAGCCGCTCACGGTCGGCTGTGAATATATATTCAATAAAGAACAGGCACATCATGCAGGCAACGTCCTGCATCTTTCACATGAGCGCATCCGCCTGGTATACAAAGGACAGGGATACTATGCGGAAGGATACCCGAAGGATAAAGGGTTTGCGGCCATGGTGCTGGAAGAAGACAATGAACGCCGGGAACTGCCGGTGAAGATCACGCTGGTACTGGCTTTGATCCGCAGGGAAAAGATGGAACTTGCCCTGCAGAAAGCAGCCGAACTCGGAGCTTCCCGTATTGTTCCGTTTGTATCTTCACGCTGTGTTGTGCAGGAGAAGCATGACAGACAGAGCCGGCAGAAGGAACGCTGGCAGACGATCCTGCGTGAAGCAAGTGCACAGTGCAAGCGGGACCTGATACCGGAACTGACCGATACGGTTAAATTCAAGGACTTGGGCAAATATGCTTCGGCGCTGAATCTTGCCGCATACGAGAATCATTTCTCCTCCGGCAGTTTTATTTCAGGGCATACGCTTCCCGGATCGGTAACATTGGTAATCGGTCCTGAAGGGGGATTCTCGGAAGAGGAAGTACGTGCTCTTGAAGAGATGGGATATGAACCGGTAACTTTCGGTCCGCGTATACTGCGTGCGGAAACAGCAGTATTCTACGGACTGAGCGTACTAGGTGAACTGGCGGAGAATGCGCAATGAAATTCAATGTGATCAACCTTGGCTGCAAAGTCAATGCATATGAGGCGGAGAGCACGGCTGCTGCCCTGGAAGCGCGCGGATATACACGCTGCTCTGAAGATGAAGCGGCCGACTTTTCGGTTATCTATACCTGTGCGGTTACCAACATGGCTGCCCAGAAGAGCAGGAAAATACTGCATCGTCTGAAAAGACAGAATCCCGACGGATTTATTGTAGCGGCGGGATGCTACAGCCAGATCGAAGCAGATGCCATGCAGGAAGCTGCGATCCTTGCCGGTACCGGACACAAGGAGGAGATTCCCGCCCTTGTGGAACAGTACATACGGGAGCGTAAGCGGATTACGGCAGTTGATCCGGTTGATGAGGCTATCCCGTTTGAGAATATGCCGCTGGACCGCTTTGAAAGCCAGACCCGTGCATATCTGAAGATACAGGACGGATGCAACCAGTTCTGCAGCTACTGCGTGATTCCATATGCAAGAGGCAGGGAACGTTCCATGGCACCGCAGGAAGTGCTGGATACAGCTGTGCGTCTGTCGGAGAAGCACCGTGAAATCGTGCTTGCCGGAATCCATACGGGACGCTATGGCAGGGAATACGGTCTTACGCTGGCTGATCTTCTCGAGAAGCTGCTGGTCATACTGCCGGAGGATTTCAGAATCCGGATCTCATCCATTGAGATGACCGAGGTTGACAGCCATCTGATCTCCCTGATGAAGCAGGACAGCCGCATTGCCCGTCATCTGCACATACCGCTGCAGTCCGGATGCGATGCAACCCTGCAGAGAATGCACAGACCGTATACAACAGCTGAATACCTGCAGAGGATCAAAGAAATCCGTGCGGAGATTCCGGGTATCTCTCTGTCAACCGATCTCATTGTGGGATTCCAGGGGGAAACGCCTGAGGAATTTGCGGATACCGCCGCATTCCTGAAGAAATGTGCTTTCTCCTTCCTGCATGTATTTCCGTTTTCACTGCGCAGCGGCACGGAAGCTGAGCATATTCCGGGAACGGTTCATCCGCAGGAGAAGAAGGAAAGGGTTAAAATATGTACAGATCTGTCCGGACAGCTGTATGACAGCTATAAGTCCGGCATGATCGGGGCGTCCGTATCAGTGCTGATTGAAAAGAATGAAGGAGGCTATGCCTTCGGACATACATCGGAGTATCTTCCTGTTTACTGCAGAGGAAACGCAGCTGAGGGAACATTTATCAATGCACGCATCAGTGAACTGAAAGACCATACTTTGTATGCGGAGAGGATCACGGAATATGAAACTGAATGAATTGTTTGACAACGTACCGGAGATAGAGATACGCAGCCTGATGGCTGACAGCAGAAAGAAGAAGCCGGATTCCATTTTCTTCTGTGAAAAGGGCATGATGTTTGACGGACACCGCTTTGTGGAACAGGCCATAGAGAACGGCGCCAAAGTCATTGTGCATTCGGAACCGCTTGAGAATATTCATCCGGACATTACCTATATCAAGGTAAAGAACGTCAACCAGGTATTCAACAAAGTGGCGGATGCTTTCTATGGGTATCCTTCCCATA
This sequence comes from Solobacterium sp., assembly GCA_017459725.1. Classification (GTDB taxonomy): domain Bacteria; phylum Bacillota_I; class Bacilli_A; order Erysipelotrichales; family Erysipelotrichaceae; genus Bulleidia. The sequence goes on from JAFUCL010000034.1 coordinate 10,170, forward strand.
AACTCAGAATGTTCGGTGTAACCGGCACCAACGGCAAGAGCTCAACTGCCTGCATTATCCGGGATCTGATGAACCGCACCGGTACACCGGCCGGCTATATCGGCACCATTGCCATTGAGTACGGAAGTGTCAAGCTGCCGCCGCTGCTGACTACTCCTGATATAGACGATCTGCACGGTATATTGCATGAAATGGTAGATGCCGGCATGCAGTGCTGTGCGCTGGAAGCTTCCTCAATCGGAATCGACCAGGGCAGAATCGACAGTGTTGATTTTGACGTCGTGATCTTCACCAATCTGACCCATGACCATCTCGATTACCACGGAACCATGGAAAACTACTTCCTGGCGAAAAAGAAGCTGTTTGACCGTCTGAAGAGCGATGCGGTTGCCATTACGAACGTGGATGATCCGTACGGTATGAAGATTGTGGCGGACTGTCCGGCCAGACTGATTACTTATGGAATTGACGGCGAGGCGGATTACAAAGTCACACGCTATCAGCTGCTGAAGGACAAGACTGTATTCACCCTGAACTGCCGCGGAACAGAGTACCAGCTGGAAACAAACCTGGTGGCCAAGTTCAATCTGTACAATCTGATTGCGGCAATTGCGGCACTGAATATGTCCGGTCTCGGTATTCCCGAAATCATGGACGGTATCCGGAAGATCAAGCAGATCGAGGGACGTGTGGAACGCATTGACTGCGGACAGCCGTTCAATATCATCGTTGACTTTGCGCATACACCCGACGGCATCGAACAGCTCTGCCGCTTCGGTACAGCCATTACGCCGAAGGGAAACCGCATTATAGCGATTACCGGTTCAGCAGGCAAACGCGACACGGCAAAACGTCCGGTATTCGGTGAACTGCTTGATAAGTATGCGGATATGATCATCCTTACCGAAGATGATCCGCGCAATGAGAAACCGGGCGATATCTGCAATGAAATCGCTTCGGGTATCAAAGAGAAGCCGTACCTGATCATCGAAGACCGGTATCAGGCAATCCGTCAGGCAATCGAAATAGCCGAACCGGATGATACGATTCTGATCCTTGGCAAGGGTGATGAGAAGTTCATCTACCGTGAATTCGGCAGAGAGCCGTATGAGGGTGATGATGTGATTGCGGCGGAAGTACTGAGAAAATACAGAGTGTTTACGGAAGAGGACAAATATGAAACGGAGTAAGTATATTGACAGCACGATCCTGAAGGCCGATGCGACCGAAGAGATGATCAGGAATCTGTGCCGGGAAGCGAAGAAACATGATTTTGCGGCAGTGTGTGTGAATCCCTGCTGGGTTTCCGTGGCTGCGGAAGAACTGGAAGGAACCGATGTGCATGTTGCCTGTGTGGCTGGATTCCCGCTGGGGCAGAACAGTTCCGTCATCAAGGCCGGAGAAGCGGCTGAAGCGGTGCACAATGGTGCGGATGAGATCGATATGGTGATCAACATCGGCAGACTCATCAGCGGTGATATCGACTATGTGCGTGATGAGATCAAGCTGATCAAGAAGACCATCGGAAACCGGATCCTGAAGGTCATTATCGAGTGCTGCCTGCTCAATGATGAACAGAAGATCGCTGCCTGCAAAGCTGCCGTGGAAGCAGGAGCCGATTATGTCAAAACCAGCACCGGTTTCTCTGCCGGAGGCGCAACTGTTGAGGATGTGCGGCTCATGAAGGAAACGGTAGGAGACAAGGCTAAGGTGAAAGCAGCCGGCGGTATCCGTACGAAAGAGCAGATGGACCGGATGATCGAAGCAGGTGCCGAGCGGATCGGTACCAGCAGCGGTGCGTCACTTTTGTAAAAGACCGTTGCATTTTAAAATGCGGTTTGTTAGAATAACAGTGTTCATGTTCAGGAAGGGGTGAGATAGGATGGCACGAGTAGTAGTAAAAGAAAACGAAAATCTCGATGATGCTCTGCGTCGTTTCAAGCGTCAGGTATCGCGTAACGGAACCCTTGCTGAAGCTCGCAAGAGAGAATATTATGTCAAGCCGGGTGTGAAGCGCAAGCTTAAGAGTGAAGCTGCACGCAAAGCACGCAAGCGTGGTAAGTAAAAGAAGCCTTGGTGCTTCTTTTTTCGTATATCTTGTTTTACAATGAATTTTGTTGATACAGGAGGTTCAAGTTGGATAATAACAGAACTATCAGACTGGAAGGCATGACAGATCTTCAGGCTATGAGTATGATCGGTCCGGAAGACCGTAATCTGATCGTGCTTTCACAGTGTTTCGGAAAGGTCATTACGTTCCGGGACAGTACATTCACTGTACAGGACTGTGACCAGAATGTATATGAGCAGATTCATGAGGTGCTGCTTGCGCTGTATGAAGTCGCAAGGAAGAACCAGCCGGTGACGGAGCAGGATGTCACATATGCATGCAGACTTGTTGCCAGCGGTGAAACCGTGCACTTTGATGAGTTCAGCAGTGAGGTCATCGGCAGGACCCTGACCGGCAAGGCAATTGCACCTAAGACCAAGGGACAGCTCAAATTTGTGCGTGCCATGGAGGATTATCCGGTTGTATTCGCAATCGGTCCGGCCGGAACAGGAAAGACATTCCTGGCTGTAATCAAAGCTGTATCGGCTCTTAAAAAAGGTGATGTCAAACGCATCGTACTGACAAGACCTGCAGTGGAAGCAGGCGAAAGCCTTGGTTTCCTGCCGGGTGATATGAAGGAAAAGGTCGATCCGTATCTGACCCCGCTCTATGATGCCCTGCATGATATGCTCGGCGTTGAGCAGACGGATAAACTGATCGAGAAGGGAACGATCGAAATTGCGCCGCTTGCGTACATGAGAGGCCGCACGCTGGATGATTCCTTCGTGATTCTCGATGAAGCGCAGAATACAACACCTGCACAGATGAAGATGTTCCTGACAAGACTCGGCTACCACAGCCATATGGTCATCACCGGTGATGTCACCCAGATTGACCTGAAGAGCGGCACCCGGTGCGGACTGCTCGATGCCAGTGATATCCTGCGCGGCATTGATGAGATCCGCATCATGGAACTGACCAGTGATGATGTAGTCAGACATCCGCTGGTGCAGAAGATTATCGAGCGTTACAGTGCAGCATCCGAGACAAAGCAGAAATGACAGCGGTATCCGCTGTCTTTTTCATGCGGTCTGACCGTGGGAGAAGGCAATTCAGTGGTATAATCAGAGCATGATTATACAGATGATTAACAGAACCTCTGCCTCCACAGAGGAATATGAAGCTTTGTTCGCCAGGATTGCCAAGAATGCGGAGAAGGAGCTGAAGCTTCCGAAAGACCTGGAAGTCAGCGTTACTTTTGTGCGCTCCAGAGCAATTCATATCATTAACAGGGATTACCGCGGCATTGACCGGATCACGGATGTCATTACATTTGCGGCAAGAGATGACCTTGAAGCACTCGTTCCGGAAGAGATGCAGGATCTCGGTGATATCTTTATCAATATCGACTATGCAAAGAAACAGGCAGCTGCCTACGGGCATTCACTGACACGTGAAGTCGGCTTCCTGTTTACACATGGTCTGCTCCACTGCCTCGGATATGATCACATGAGTGAGGCGGATGAGAAGGAAATGTTTGCCATGCAGGACCGGATTCTGGATCCGGTTGTCAGACGGGTATGAAAGAGAAGTTTCTGCCTGCCTTCCGCGGTGTTATTGACGGATTCAGGGACAGGGGAATACACACACAATATATACTGGCATTGCTGGCGGTGACTGCCGGTCTTTTGCTTAAGCTGAGCAGTACGGAATGGACTGCGGTCGTACTGAGCTGCGGTATGGTGATTTCCAGTGAGATCCTGAATACATGCGTCGAGAGGATATGTGATATGATTACCGGCGAGTTTGATGAGCGGGTGAAGCTGATCAAGGATATGGCGGCCGGTGCGGTGCTGGTCAGTTCCATGGCGGCACTGATCACAGCGCTGATCATACTGGTGTGTCATATCGGAGGAGGCATGTAATATGGACAAAGAGGAACTGATTGAAAAGGCGTTTGATGCGATGAAGAATGCCTATGCGCCGTACTCCGGATATCATGTCGGAGCATGTTTATTAACTAAACAGGGGAATTTGTATTTGGGTGCGAACATAGAGAATGCATCCTTCGGTGCAACCAGCTGCGCTGAGCGCAACGCTGTCTTTTCGGCATACTCAAACGGTGTCCGCAGAGATGAGATCGAAGCACTGGCAATTGTCAGTGACGGTCCGCGTATTGCCACACCGTGCGGTATCTGCCGGCAGGTTTTATCCGAACTCCTCAATCCAGACACACCAATCTATCTCTCAAACGGAAAAGAACAGATGACAACAAATGCGGCGGAACTGCTGCCGCTTGCGTTTGCACCGGAGGATGTATTATGAAGAGCGGATTTGTAGCCCTGGCAGGAAGACCGAATGCCGGCAAAAGCACCCTGATCAACGGCCTGATGCAGGAAAAGATAGCAATTGTTTCCAGCAAACCGCAGACGACCCGCAGTGAAATCCGCGGTATTCTGAACACGGAAAATGCCCAGATCATCTTTACCGATACCCCGGGTATCCACAAACCCAACCACCGTCTTGACAGCCGCATGAACAAACAGGCGGCAAGTGTAATACAGGGTGTGGACCTGATCTACCTGGTTGTGGACGGCAGTGTTCCCTATGCAAAGGGCGATGCCTACGTGCTCAAAATGGTTGAACAGACAGGTCTTCCCGTATTCCTGATTCTCAATAAAGTGGACAAGCTGTCCAAGGAGCAGATCCTTAAGAATCTGCAGTCCTGGCAGAAGCGTTTTGATTTCGCCGAATACTTTCCGATTTCAGCTTTGAAGCAGGATGATTTCGAAGATCTCATCCGTACAACGGAAAAGTATCTGCCGGAAGGTGAAGCAATGTATCCGACGGATATGACAACGGATGAGTCCGAGAATTTCCGGATTGCCGAGATCATCCGCGAGAAGATCCTTCTCATGGCTGAAGAGGAAGTTCCCCATGCCGCAGCTGTGCTGGTTGAGGAAAAGACTTTCAAACCTGGAAGCTGCCATATCATGGCGGTGATTCTGGTTGAGAAGCAGGGTCAGAAGGGAATTCTGATCGGCAAGCAGGGCAGCATGCTGAAAAAGATCGGCACGGCAGCCCGTCTGGAACTGGAAGAGCTGCTCGGCAGAAAGGTATATCTGGATCTCTTTGTCAGAGTTGAAGAAGAATGGCGTGACCGCGACAGACGCATCACGGAATACGGATACGGGATAACGGATGAATGAGCGCATACACGGATTTGTACTGAAACAGTCCGAATACAAGGAACACTCTGTGCTGCTTACAGTGATGAGTGAAGAATTCGGCAAAATATCATTTACAGCCAGCGGTGTCAGGAAGATGACCAGCAAAAATGCCGGCAGTATTCTGCCCTATACAAAGGGAGAGTTTTTGTTTGACTTCAAAGAGGGAAAGACACTGTTCAGACTGAAGACCGCACATACCCTGGAGCTGTACAGAAACATGCGTTCCGACCTTACGCTGAGTGCAGCAGCAGGGGTGATTGCCGAACTGGCAGATATCATGAATCCCGAAATCGGAGCCGGATCAACGGCACAGCTGTCTTACAAGATGATGGACAGTGCTTTTAAGCTGCTCAATGAAGGCAGACGGCCCTCGCTGGTGATTGCGCTGTATCTGGCAGGACTGCTGAATGAAGCAGGTCTCGCCCCGGATGTGGATGAATGCGTCAGCTGCGGCAGTCTGCAGGTCAGTGCCGTCAGTGTACAGGAGGGCGGTTTTCTCTGCGGCGCCTGTGCAGCGGCGACCCATACACCGCTGAGCACGGTGCGTTTTCTGCGTTCATTCCGGCTGGTGAACAAAGCGGGTTTTGAACACTTTGATACGATTGAGCCGCTGATTGAGGATGATCATGAAATACTGAAGCTTCTGATCGCTTTCCTGCGCAGGCACGGAGGCTTTGAAATACGCTCATATGCCCTTTATAATCAGTTTCTGACCATTGAATGAGGTGTCTGAATCTGCTATACTTTTAGCGCTATTATGCTCAGAAAGGATCATCTTTATGGAAAAAACGTTTGAAATGATAGTAGCCCATGCAAAAAATACAGGTTTTGTATTTCAGGGATCGGAAATTTACGGCGGTCTCAGCAATACATGGGATTTCGGTCCGTACGGCGTCGCGCTGAAGGATCATATTAAGAGAGCATGGCAGAAAAAATTCATTCAGGAAGATCCCAACAATGTAGAGCTTCAGGCAGCAATCCTGATGAATCCGAAGGTATGGGAAGCATCCGGCCATCTGAAGAGCTTCTCCGATCCGCTGATGGACTGCCGCAACTGCAAGACAAGACATCGTGCTGACCATCTGATTGAGGAATTCTCTCATGGTGAGGAAACCGGTGAAGGCTGGACCAACGAACAGATGGAAGCTTATATCAAGGAGCATAATATTGCATGCCCGAACTGCGGTTCCCATGACTTTACTCCGATCCGTCAGTTCAATCTGATGTTCAAGACATTCCAGGGAACACTGGAAGATGCCAAGAGCACGATTTATCTCAGGCCTGAAACAGCACAGGGTATGTTTGTTGATTTCAAGAACATCCAGCGTGCTTACCGTAAGAAGCTCCCGTTCGGAATCGGCCAGATTGGTAAATCCTTCCGCAACGAGATTACACCGGGCAACTTCATTTTCCGTACAAGAGAATTTGAACAGATGGAAATGGAATTCTTCTGCAAACCCGGTACGGATGATGACTGGTTCCCTTACTGGAGACAGTTCTGCATGGACTGGATCGTCAGCCTCGGAGGCAATCCCGAGAACCTGCGTTTCCGTGACCATGAGAAGGAAGAACTGAGCTTCTATTCCAAGGCTACAACTGATATCGAATACAAATTCCCGTGGGGCTGGGGTGAGCTCTGGGGCATCGCTGACCGTACTGACTATGACCTGACACAGCATCAGGTGACATCCGGCAAGGATATGAGCTATCTCGATCCGACAACAAATGAGAAGTACATTCCGTATGTTGTTGAACCGGCGGTCGGTGTTGAACGTCTGTTCTTCATGTTCTTTACGGATGCATATGATGAGGAAATCCTCGAAAACGGCGACAAGCGTGTTGTCATGCATTTCCATCCTGTACTGGCACCTGTGAAGGCTGCGGTTCTGCCGCTGCGCAAATCACACGGTGAACTGGCACGGAAGATTGCGAAGGACCTCTCATATGACTTTGAGACGGACTATGACGAAGCCGGCTCAATCGGCAAGCGTTACCGCCGTCAGGATGAAATCGGCACACCGTTCTGCATCACTGTGGATGAGCAGTCCATGGAAGACGGCACCGTTACCATCCGTTACCGCGATACAATGGCGCAGGAGCGTCTGACGGTCGAGGAAGTAAGAAGCCGTATCTGCGGAGCAATCCGCTTCTAGAAAGGGGTATATGGTCAGGATCAGTGAGGAGGAAATCAATGCGGTCAGAAGCCGGGCTGATATCGTCGATGTCATCGGCAGGTATCTGCAGGTGCAGCGGAAGGGTAAATCCTACGTTGCCATCTGTCCGTTTCATGATGACCACTCACCGTCCATGTCCATTTCTCCCGATAAACAGATATACAAATGTTTTGTATGCGGTGAAGGCGGCAACGTATTCACCTTTGTGCAGAACTACGAGAAGATCAGTTTTCCGGAAGCAGTCGGAAGAGTTGCTTCCCTGATCGGGTATCCGCTGTCGGTTGTTCCGGACAGTGAGGCGAAACCCCAGGATCCGCGCAAAAGCAAACTGTACCGCATCATGGATGAAACGATACGGTATACGATGTATGAACTGAATGCGGCTGATGCACTGCCGGAGAGAGAGTATCTTGAAAACCGCGGTCTGAATGCCGAAATCAGGGAAAAGTTCCAGATCGGATACAATCCCTATGAGGATAAACTGTACCGGTTTCTGAAAGCCAAGGGGTATGCGGATGCGGACATGGTGTCCTGCAATGTGATCCGTACCGGTGAAAGCGGCATCCACGATGTGTTTTCCGGCAGAATCACGTTTCCGATCCATGATTCCTACGGCAATCCGATTGCCTTCTCGGCAAGAACGCTGAATCCGCAGAATGCCTCGAAATACATCAACACGAATGATACCGAGATCTTTGAAAAAGGCACCGTCGTATACAACTACCACCGGGCAAAGGGAACAGCCCGTAAGGAAGGCTGTGTATATGTCACCGAAGGTGTGACCGATGTAATCGCTTTTGCGAGAGCCGGTATAGACAACTGTGTCTGTACGCTCGGCACTTCCTGCACGAAGCAGCAGATCCGTCTGCTGAAGTCACTCGCACCGCTGATCGTATTCTGCTACGACGGCGATGATCCCGGCCAGGCTGCTACATACAGAGCGGCACAGATGGCGATGAGTGAAGGCTGCAGGATTGCGGTCATTGACAACCGGACAGGCAAGGATCCCGATGAGATCGTACGTGATGCCGGAGCTCAGGGACTCAAGGAACTGACTTCGAAGCAGATCACCTGGATGGAATTCGTACTGGGTTATCTGCGCCGGCATACCAATATGGACAATTATGCGGAGAAGAAGGAATTCACGCAGAAAGTCCTTGCCGAGATTGACCGTCTCGATGATGAGATCGACCGGCAGTATTTCACGGATGAACTGGCAAAGATCAGCGGTTTCCGGCTGACCTATGAACCGAAGCAGAAGGAAGTAACGGTAACGGCCAGAAAGCCGGTGGCACTGGATGCGCCGGATGGTCTTACCAAAGCAGAAGAGCTGATCCTGGCACAGATGCTTGCCCATCCGGAAGCTGTCAGAAGCTTTGCGGAGAATCTGGGATATCTCACCGATCCCGTACGCAACAGAGCAGCGATGCTGATCGTGGAGCGCGGCAGGGACGGCAGACGGATTGATCTTGCGGAAATCTGCGACAGTGCTGACGATGCTGAGGTGCGCAATCTGCTGACGGAACTCGGTTCTTCCTGGGTATATGAGCTTGCCTATGATGAGAGAGTTCTGCAGGGCGCTATGCGCAAAGTACTGATTCATATAAAAACCATGCAGTCTTCTGCTTTCCGGGAACAGCTGAAACAGCCGATGAACGATGAAAGCAGAAAACTGATTCTTGATGAGTATAAGGAATGCCTGAGAGACCTACGGAGGTATATAGATGAAGAAAACAATGAACACGAGTGATGAAGAAACAGCTGTATCTGATGCTGCAGCGGTCTCCTGCAGAGGTCCGCGAGCAAGATTCCATGCCATGAGAAAGCAGGTTGATCTGCGTCTTGAAGAGAGTATGGATGAAGCAGGATATACGTCTTTTATCAAAACGCAGGCATACCGCAGCAGCCGTACTGCCCTGGGAAGGGAACTCAGGGAAAAGCTTGCGGCTGATCCGTCTGTACCGGATAAAAAGGAACTGGCGGAAATGCTGAAACCTTATACTTCAGTAAAAAAGAGCAATAAAAAAACGGAGGGAACTGTGTCCGAAAAAGTCGAAGAAGTAAAAGCTGAGGAAGAATACCACGGCGAAAAAAAGAATAAGACAGCCATTGATATCTATAAGAGAGAAGGAAAATCCAAGGAACTGAAAACCCTGGATGAACTGAAGGAAGACTTCCGCAAGGTATTTGCGGCAGACGGTGCTATCTATCAGAAGGATATCCTTTCTTCTCTTGAACATCTTGATCTGAATGATGAAGATCTGGACGGTCTCTGGGAATGGTTCGATAAGGAATCCATCCGCATTTCCGAAGATGATGATATCGAAGAGCTTGAAGCAGATGACATCGATCTGGGAGATGAAGATGCCGAAGGGGATGAAGAAAAGGATGATACCGAAACCGAGTCCCTTGACTATCTCACCGCCGGTTATTCCACACACAACACATCTATTCAGCTGAACGATCCGGTCAAGATGTACCTTAAGGAAATCGGCCGTGTTCCGCTTCTGAAAGCAAGTGATGAAATGGAGATTGCCAAGCGTATTGAGGCAGGGGATGAAGAAGCCAAGAACATTCTGATTTCCAGCAACCTGCGTCTGGTCGTCTCAATTGCCAAGAAATATGTAGGCCGCGGCATGCTGTTCCTTGATCTGATCCAGGAAGGCAACATGGGTCTTGTCAAAGCCGTAGAGAAATTCGATTATACAAAGGGATTCAAATTCAGTACATATGCGACATGGTGGATCCGTCAGGCAATCACCAGAGCCATTGCCGACCAGGCGCGTACGATCCGTATTCCCGTGCATATGGTTGAAACGATCAATAAGCTTACCCGTATTCAGCGTCAGCTGGTGCAGGAGCTTGGCAGAGATCCGACAGCTGAGGAAATCAGTGCCCGTATGGAAGGTATCTCTCCCGAAAAGGTAAGAGAGATCCAGAAGATTGCGCTTGAACCTGTTTCGCTGGAAACTCCTATTGGTGAAGAGGATGACTCCCATCTCGGTGACTTCATCGAAGACAAGGAAGCGATGAGCCCTGACCAGTATGCAAACAACCAGCTGCTGAAGGACGAAATCAACAACGTGCTGAGCGGACTGACAGAGCGTGAGGAAAAGGTTCTGAGACTGCGTTTCGGACTCTATGACGGCAGAACCAGAACACTTGAGGAAGTCGGCAAGGAATTCAATGTCACCCGTGAGCGTATCCGTCAGATTGAAGCAAAAGCACTCAGAAAGCTGAAGCATCCGACCCGCTCCAAGCGTCTGAAGGATTTCTTCGACAAGTAAGCATGAACAAGCGGATGCTGGCAATTGCCGGTGCAGTCGAAAAAGGACTGGTAGCGGCAGATATCGGTACAGATCACGCACAGCTTCCGATTCTTCTGGTAAAAAACGGCATATGTCCCAAGGTGTACGCATGTGATGTGCGCAGGGGACCGCTGGCTATGGCAGAAGAGAATATCCGCAGAGAAGAACTGACAGACAGGATCCCCGTGATCCTGTCTGATGGTTTCAGGGAAGTGCCGGATGACTGTGAATGTGCCGTGATCGCCGGAATGGGATACTATACAGCGGTCGGCATACTGGAAGATGCAGAGGACAGACTTGGTAATCTGAAGCAGATCATTGTGCAGGTCAACAATGATGAATACCGCTTCCGGGCCTGGCTCAGCAGCAAACACTACTCAATCCGCAGTGAACTGCTGATCTATGAAAACGGCAAGGACTATGCGGCGGTGGTATTTGACACAAAGACGCATGAACCGTACTCATATGAGGAGCAGCTGCTTGGACCGTGTCTCATCAGTACACAGACACCTGCATTCACTGCATACTGCAGCAGAAAGGCGGAGCATATAAAAAAGATCATCGCCCTGCGCGGGGAAGATGCACAGAACGCTGATCTGTTACGTGATCTGGAAATCTTTGAGAAGTATACAAAAAAATGAGCGGATGCTCATTTTCTTTCGTTATTTCTCAATGGAGTTAACGGCCTTGGAAAGTCTGGACTTCTGGCGGGCAACGTAATTCTTCTTCTTGATGCCGTCTGTGACAGCCTTATCAAGAACGGAATTTGCATCGTTGTATGCCTTCACTGCAGCTTCAGCGTCATTGGCTTCAATTGCAGTCAGGACTTTCTTGATAGCAGATTTGACTTCTGTCTTTTTGCTAACATTCAGGGCCTGTCTCTTAGCATTGGTGATTGCACGCTTTTTCTGCGACTTGATATTTGCCATGGAAACACCTCCTATCGATCTGTCGAACGTATGCATTATAGCAAAGCAAATCTGAAAATGCAATGAAGATAAGGTATAATAAACAGGATTGAAGGGATGTGATTACGATGAGCAGTAAGAAAATCGTATTTATAGGAACACCTGAATTTGCGTGTGCAATTCTGAGAGCATTAAAAGAGAACGACTACAACGTCATAGCGGTTGTATCACAGCCGGATAAACCTGTAGGCCGCAAACATATACTTGAGAAAACCCCGGTGCATGCCCTGGCGGATGAATACGGGATTCCGGTGCTGCAGCCGGTGAATATGCGCAAGGAAGCCGACAGCATCATCGCCCTCGGTGCCGATCTGATCATCACATGCGCATACGGACAGTTTGTTCCGGAGAAGATACTGAAGGCGCCTGAGTACGGATGCCTGAACATACATCCGAGTCTTCTGCCGAAGTACAGAGGCGGTGCGCCTGTGCACAGGGCGGTCTGGAATGGCGATACGGTAACGGGTGTCTGCCTGATGGAAATGGTCAAGGAAATGGATGCCGGTAAGGTATACGCAAGATGCGAAACACCGATCGATCCTGATGATACTACCGAGACATTGAACCTGAAGCTTGAACGGGATGCCTGTGAACTGATGCTGAAGAGTCTGCCGGCTTACTTCAACGGTGAGCTGGAAGGTGTGCCGCAGGATCCGGAGGGAGTCGTGCTGGCTCCGAACATCTCCAAGGAAGATGAGCAGATTCACTTTGCACAGGAAGATGTGCATCAGGCATACAATCATCTGCGTGCTTTGATTGACTGGCCGGTTTCCTATGGTCTCATTGAAGGAAAACGTGTAAAATTCTACCGTGCCGAAAAGAAAGTATGTGATATTACAGAGAAACCCGGCACAGTGCTCGGCTTTAATAAGAAAGCAATGGAAATCGCCTGCACAGGCGGTATTCTGCGGATTCTGGAACTGCAGATGGAAGGCAAGAGCAAGATGTCTGCGGAAGCATTTGCCAACGGTGCCGGCAGGTCACTGACCGGTAAGATATTTGAATAAGGGAAACAGCGATGGATCAGAAGAAAATCAGAAACTTTTGCATTATTGCACATATTGATCACGGAAAATCCACCCTTGCGGACAGGATCCTGGAACTGACCGATACAGTGCAGCAGCGTGATATGAAAGAGCAGCTCCTGGATGAGATGGATCTTGAGCGTGAACGCGGCATTACGATCAAACTGAATGCCGTACAGTTGAGTTACAAGGCCAAAGACGGTGAGGAATATGTCTTTAATCTGATTGATACACCGGGTCATGTTGACTTTACATATGAGGTTTCACGTTCGCTTGCGGCATGCGAGGGAGCAATACTGGTCGTTGATGCTACACAGGGTGTACAGGCGCAGACACTTGCGAATACGTATCTTGCTCTGGACAACGATCTTGAGATCCTGCCTGTTATCAACAAGTGCGATATGAACAATGCCAGACCTGACTTTGTTAAACAGGAAATCGAGAACATTGTCGGTCTTGACTGTACGGACGCTCCTGAAATCAGTGCCAGAACCGGACTCAATGTGGATCAGGTGCTTGAGCAGATCGTGGAAAGAATACCGGCACCTTCAGGGGATCCCGATAAGCCTCTGCAGGCGCTGGTATTTGACTCGTTCTACGATCCTTACCGTGGTGTTATTGCATTAGTGCGTATCCGTGAGGGAAGTCTTAAAGTTGGCGATCGTGTGCGTTTCATGGCAACCGGGGCCGAATATGAAGTTCTTGAAGCAGGTATCCGCAATCCCCGTGAAGTGCATGTAAATGAGCTTTCCTGCGGAGATGTCGGATGGTTCGCGGCTTCCATTAAATCCATCCGGGATATTCATGTCGGTGATACGGTTACGCTGGCAAACAGACCTGCGGCAGAACCGCTAGCCGGTTACCGCAAACTGAATCCGATGGTGTACTGCGGTCTGTATCCCTCTGATGCGGCACGGTATGAAGATCTTCATGATGCGCTGGATAAACTGCAGCTGAATGATGCGTCCCTGCAGTATGAACCGGAAACATCACAGGCATTGGGATTCGGTTTCCGCTGCGGCTTCCTGGGACTTCTGCATATGGATGTCATCCAGGAAAGACTCGAACGTGAATACAACCTGGATCTGATTGCCACAGCACCGTCTGTTATCTATCACGTATATCTTACGGACGGCACAAAGATGGAAATCGATAACCCGGCAAGGCTTCCGGATGCCGCAAAGATCAACCGTATAGAAGAACCGTATGTCAAAGCAGAGATCATGGTGCCGGATGAATATATCGGTGCTGTTATGGAACTCTGCCAGAACAAGCGCGGTATATACAAGAGCATGGATGTCATTGAACAGGGCAGAAATACGGTCGTGTATGAACTGCCGCTGTCTGAGATCATCTTTGACTTCTTTGACAGACTGAAATCATGTTCAAAGGGCTATGCATCACTGGATTACGAACTGATCGGCTACCGCAAGGAAGATCTGGTGCGTATGGATATTCTGCTGAATGGTGAAGCAGTGGATGCGCTGAGTGTTATTGTGCACCGCAGTGAGTCCTATGCACGCGGCAGTGATATTACGGTGCGGCTGAAGGAACTGATTCCCAAGCAGCAGTTTGAGATACCCGTACAGGCTGCCATCGGCGGCAAAGTCATTGCCCGCACCAATATCAAGTCACTGCGCAAGAACGTGCTTGCCAAGTGCTACGGCGGTGATATCTCGCGTAAGAAGAAACTGCTTGAAAAACAGAAGGAAGGGAAGAAGCGCATGAAGGCGGTCGGCAGTGTGGTCATTCCGCAGGAAGCGTTTATGGCTGTTCTTTCCATGGATGATGACAGCAGGCGCAAATAAAGCGGAAGGACATCTGTATGTCCATGTTCCGTTCTGCAGAACGATCTGCGGATACTGTGATTTCTGCCGGGTGGTGTACCGCCGTGAGACAGCAGAGCAATGGCTTCATGCCCTGCAGTTTGAACTGAATCACAGGGATGATATACCGGCTGTTCCCGAAACGATCTATATCGGCGGCGGCACTCCGACATCGCTGGATGCTGATCTGTTTGCACGTCTTCTTGAACTGACCGGCACGTATGCCAAAGAATGCACGGAATATACCGTGGAAGTGAATCCGGAGACACTGGATGAAACCAAAGCCGCATTGCTGCGGAAAGCCGGTGTTAACAGAGTGAGTATGGGATTTCAGTCCTCGGATCCCAAAGAACTGGCGTTTATGAACCGTCACCATACACTGGATACCGTGCGCAGGGCTGCACAGATGCTGAGAGATAACGGCATTGACAATCTTTCCCTGGATCTGATTTATGGATTACCCGGACAGGACGCTGCCTCACTTGACCGCAGCATCGCCGATGCACTGTCCATTCAGCCCAAACACATGTCGCTCTACAGTCTGACGATCGAGGAAAACAGTATATTCGGTAAGAAGGGCGTAGAGCCGTGTGATGAAGAGCTGGAAGCAGACCTGTATGAACTGGTTTGTGCGAGGATGCAGGAAGCCGGCTTTGAACGGTATGAAATAGCGAATTTTGCACGTTACGGATACTATTCAAGGCATAATACGGCATACTGGGAATACCGTGATTTCTGCGGTGTTTCCGCCGGTGCCAGCGGCAAATCCGGGCATATGCGGTACGATGTTGAACGCAGTCTTGCGGCGTATCTGAAGAATCCGCTTGCCAGAACAGAGATACCGCTGAGCGTGGAGGATGTCTGCTTTGAAACGGTGATGATGTCGCTGCGCATGAAGAAAGGTCTTAAGCGCTCTCTGTTCCTTGAAAGAACAGGCAGGAATCTCGATGATATATATGGAAATGTCATCCGGGAATTATGCATGCAGGGGCTGCTTATGGATGATGGTGAGAGGATTTTCTGCACTGAGCGCGGAGCGAGTCTGCTCAATGATGTGCTTGAATCGTTTTTACCGTAAAACACTTGCGGATGTGTTCGTGCAGTGATACTATTTAATAGCTTTCCGCCTGGGAGATTCGAATCCTCATCGGTCATCTCGGACGAAAAGGACTAAGCAATTGGAGGAAAAAGAAATGCTTGAAAAGGAAGTAAAACAGAACATTGTCAAGGATTTCGGTCGCAAGGACAAGGACACAGGTTCCGCTGAAGTCCAGATCGCAATTCTCACAGAACAGATCAACCGTCTGACGGAACATCTGAAGCAGAACAAGAAGGACTATTCCAGTTCCCGTGGTCTGATGAAGATGGTCGGCCGCAGAAGACGTCTGCTTGACTATCTGAAGAAAAAGGACATCAACCGTTATCGTGATGTCATCCTGAAACTCGGTCTGAGAAAGTAAGGTTAAGCCGGATTCGTCCGGCTTTTTTTGTGCCGGGAAACAGATTATAATTTCAGTGCGGAGGTGGCATGGGATATATAGAATTCCGGAATGTCGGAAAAATCTACCACATGGGTGAAGTTGATATAACAGCTCTGGACGGAGTTGATTTTTCCATTGAAAAAGGACAGTTCGTGATCGTGGCAGGTGCCAGCGGTGCCGGCAAGAGTACGATTCTGAATATACTCGGCGGCATGGATACGGCTACATCCGGTGAAATCGAGGTTGATGGCACACGCATCGACCGGTTTGATGAGAAACAGCTGACGGAATACCGCCGTTATGATATCGGCTTTGTCTTTCAGTTCTATAACCTTGTCCAGAACCTGACGGCACGTGAGAATGTTGAACTGGCAACCGAAATATGCAGGAATCCCCTGGATGCGGTGGAGGTGCTGCGGGAAGTCGGTCTGGAGGACAGAATCAACAATTTTCCTTCCCAGCTCAGCGGCGGAGAACAGCAGCGGGTTGCCATTGCCCGTGCACTCGCCAAGAATCCGAAGCTTCTGCTCTGTGATGAGCCGACAGGAGCTCTGGACTATGTGACCGGCAAACAGATCCTGGCACTGCTGCAGGATACCTGCAGGAAGCAGGGAATGACCGTCGTGATCATCACGCATAACCTGGCCCTGTGCCCGATGGGAGACCTGGTGCTGCGGGTGAAAAGCGGCAGGATCAGATCTGTGGAGTATAATGAACATCCCGTGGATATCGCGGAGATTGAATGGTGAGCTATGACTAAAACAGCGCTGCTTGATATCAGAAGATTGATTCGGAGTACCAAAGGGCGCTTTTTTTCGCTGCTTTCAATAGTGGCACTGGGAGTGGCATTCTTTGTCGGTATCTCGGCAACCGCTCCGATCATGGCCTATTCGGTGGGAACATATAATAATGAACTGAATCTCAAGGATGTAACGATCTATTCTTCCTTTGGCTTTGATGAAGAGGATATTGAGGCAATCCGCAGTATGGAGGATGTCAAGGCTGCGGAAGGTGCCATGTTTGTGGATGTATACGGTATATCCGGCATGGATTCACAGATCACCCGTGTGCATTCCTATGATATGAACGGCACAATCAACCGTGTCAGACTGAAAAGCGGCCGGATGCCCGAAAACAAATATGAAGCACTGGCGGAAAACGGCACCGATCTCATCCAGGGCTTTGCGCTGGGTTCAAAGGTAAAGCTGGAGAGACCGGACGGTGATCTTGAGGATTATCTGAGTATTGATGAGGCGGAGATTGTCGGTACGATCGATACACCGGTATATCTGAATGAAACCAAGGAAAACAGCACCCTCAGCAACCAGTACATCCGTACCTACCTGTATGTACTGCCGGAAGCGTTTGAGCCGGAATTCTTCCTGGAAGTGAATGTTGTACTGAAGGACAGTGCGGAGTATGCGCATTTCAGCGATGCGTATTTTGAGTATGAAAAGACAATCACGGAGAAAATAAAGACATTGGCTGAAACCCAGGCGGATCACCGCCGTGAGGAAGTCATCACCGATGCCTGGGCGCAGTACAATGACGGTCTTAAGGAATACGAGGACGGTAAAAAGGAATTTGACGAGAAGATCGCCGATGCGGAAGCAGAAATCGCCGACGGTGAGAAGGAGCTGGAAGAAGGCAGGAAGGAGCTTGCGGACGGTATACGTGAGCTGCAGGATGCCCAGGCAACCCTTGACCGCGAAACAGCCGACGGACGGAAGAAGATACAGGATGCCCGTGATCAGATTCAGGGCGGATTCAATGAGGTCTACAGCGGCACCCAGGCTGTCTATGAGGCAGAGTCGCATCTTCCTGAGATCAATGAAGGCATTGCACAGTGCGATGAAGGACTGGCGCAGATCGATGCGGCCATAACAGCACTTGAAGCAGCCCAGGAAGGTCTTGCGGCAATCGATACAGCCCTGGCAGATACGGAAGCGGCGGAGGAAAGACTGAAGCAGGCACTGGAAATACTGGAAGCTCTGCCGTATCCGGATGAAACACCGCTGGAGGATATCATTGCGGATGCCAAGGAGATCAGCGATGCACTGGAAGATCTCGGCATTGAGGCCGGAAACATCGGTGAGATGCGTGAAGAAATCCGTAATCGAATTGAATCCATGACTGCCGAGGAACTGGCCGAATACCTGAAAAATCTGCGGGATGGCAATTACAGCGAGACGATCAGAAGAATCATAGAAGAGAATGAGGAGAGCGGAGCGTATGGTGAAGCGCTTCTTGATCTGATTGATTCACTGCCGTATGCGGATGATACACAGATCGAAAGCATTGCCGGATATGCGGAGCAGCTGATGAAGATGGCGGAAGAGCTGGGCGGGGAAATCAATACACTCGGTGATCTCAAGAATGCTGTTCAGGCAGCCATCGACAATCTGCCGGAAGTAAGGGAAACACTGGTCCAGCAGCGTGATGACATCCTGAAACAGCTCAAGGAAAACGGCATGGATCCGGAGCAGATACCGCAGGAAATCGAAAACCTGAAGAACCAGCGCACAGAAATAGAGAATACCAAGGCATCTCTGCTGGATATGATTGCCCAGATCGACAGCGGCAAAAGCACTCTCTCAGTGATCTTTGCAGAACTGCAGCGTGCATATGATGAAACCGTCAATGCCCTGAATGAACTCGAAGAGAAAGCGGCTGAAGCACAGAAGCAGATCAACGACGGCTGGGCAGAGACTGAAGATGCACGTAAGAAGATCGCCGACGGCGAAAAGGAACTCGAAGATGCCAAGCAGGAACTCGCAGATGCGAAAACCGACGGTGAACAGGAGCTCTCTGATGCCTGGGCGGATCTTGAAAAAGCAAAGCAGGATATAGAAGAGCTGGAAGAGGGAAGCTGGACGGTTCTTGACCGTTCGAAACACTATGCCAGTGAAACATACAGAGAGACCGTCAATCAGATGAAGGCGATTGCGGCAATTTTCCCTGTATTCTTCCTGCTTGTGGCAGCGCTTGTCTGCCTGACCACAATGACAAGACTTGTGGATGAACACCGCGGGGAGATCGGTGTATACAGAGCTCTCGGCTTTTCCAGACTCCAGTGTGCGATGAAATACCTGCTGTATGCCGGTGCGGCAACAGCCCTTGGTGAAGCCATCGGTGCAGTCCTGGGTATACTTGTCTTCCCGCCGGTCATTTACCATACCTGGCGCATGATGTACGTCCTGCCGGAATACAGAATGACGATCCCGTGGGGAACGATTATCCTGACGGATACCGCTTTCCTGGGGGTTATGCTGGCAGCGACTTGGAGCAGCTGCAAAGAAGACATGCGTGAAGTTCCGGCTCAGCTGATGCGTCCGAAACCGCCCAAACTCGGCCGCAGCACCATCCTGGAAAAGATATCGTTCGTATGGAATATGCTGCCGTTCGGGTGGAAGGTAACCGTCCGTAATCTGGTGCGTTATAAGAAGCGTTTCTTTATGACGGTATGCGGTGTGGCAGGCTGCTGTGCACTGCTGGTAACGGGTTTCGGTATCCGTGACTCAATCAACGGTATGGTGGATATCCAGTTCGATCAGATCCTGCAGTATGACGGTATGGTGCGCCTTGAGGACAGCCTCAGCAGAAGTGCAAAGATGAAGTTTGCGCAGAAGATTGATTCCCGTGAGGACGTCTCCTCGGCATCGCTGATCTGTGCATACAGTGCAATAGCTGTCACGGATGGAGAACTGGAGGAAACCGTGCAGACCGAGGTATACCTCAATGCGGAGGATGTCACACAGTTCTATGATCTGCGGATGCGGGAAACCGGTGAAAAACTGCATCTCGATGATGAAGGGGTCATCATCAATGAACGTCTGAGTGAAAACCTGGATCTTGCGGTCGGTGACACGTTTACCCTGGAAAGCGATAACGGTCTGAAGCGGAGTGTCAGGGTTGCCGGCATTACCGAAATGTACATTCAGCACTATGCATTTATGACCCAGGCATATTATCAGAAGGTCTTCGGGTATACGCCGGCTGAGAATACACTGTTTATTACGGTCAACGGTGACTCCCAGGTCAACCGTGCTTTACAGGAAGAACTTGTGGATATGCCGGAAACCGAAGGCATTGAGTTCTATGATGCACGTCTCGACAACTTCAATACGATGGTGAAGGGACTGGATATGATCGTGTGGGTGATTATCGTATCCTCCATGGCGCTAGCCATTGTTGTCCTGACCAATCTGATCAATGTCAATATCAGTGAGCGGCAGCGTGAGATTGCAACGCTGAAGGTTCTCGGATTCAGACGCCGGGAAGTACAGAGCTACATATACAAGGAAAACAACATCATGACTCTGATCGGATCCTTTGCGGGTATTCCGATCGGACAATTGCTGCATCATTACATCATGGGTCTGGTGGAGATGGACTATGTCATTTTCGGCAGGACCGTCTTCTTCCGCAGCATTGTCATGGCAGTCATACTCACCAATCTGTTCGGTCTGTTTGTGAATATGCTGATGCGCAGGAAACTGACGGATATTAAGATGGTAGAGTCACTTAAGAGCGTAGAATAGCAACTCTGTCTTTTTTGCAGAGTGAAAGAATGTCATAATAAAAGAAAGAGGAGGCTCTTATATGCACGAATTCAAAATCTACCGCTGTGCAAAATGCGGAAAGACAGTAGCAATGCTGAAGAAATCGGGATGCCCGACCATGTGCTGCGGTGAACCGATGGAGGAACTGGTTCCCAACACTGTAGAAGCAAGTGAGGAAAAGCACATTCCCGCTGTTACCAGGGAAGGCAACAAGCTTTCGGTTCAGGTCGGTACTGAAGAACATCCGATGCTTCCGGAACATCACATTGCATTCATTGCACTGGAAACGGAAAAGGGATTCAGAATTGTCTATCTGGAACCGGGAGAAAAGCCTGTGGCTGATTTCCTGAACGAGGAGAAAGTAAATGCTGTATACGCATACTGCAATCTCCACGGTCTCTGGAAGACAAAAGCATAACGGTATAATCTGACAGATCTGCATATGCGGATCTGTTTTTTTCTGCTTTCTTGTTCATTCAGCGACAAACGTGATTTCCTGTGATAGAATAGACACGTTGAAAATTTAAATAGGACATTTAGTAGAGGTTAGAAGTAGACAAGATGGAAAAGTTTAAAAGAAGTTGGAATTTCCACGGCCGCACACTGACAGTCGAAAACGGTGAGCTGGCCAAACAGGCAGGCGGATCTGTACTGATCCGCTACAACGATACTGTGGTACTTTCCGCAGCAACCGCAAATCACGAAGCAAAAGACACGGATTTCTTTCCGCTGACTGTTGTTTACAACGAAAAGATGTATGCAAAGGGTGAGATCCCGGGCGGCTTCCTCAGAAGAGAAGGCAGACCGAGTGAACACGCTACACTGACTGCACGTCTGATTGACCGTCCGATCCGTCCGCTGTTTGCGGAAGGTTTCCGGAACGAAGTGCAGATCGTCAATACAGCACTTTCCCTGGATCCGGATGCCAGCATTGAAATGGCAGCTATGTTCGGTTCTTCACTGGCACTCTGTGTTTCCGATATTCCGTTCAACGGTCCGATCGCAGGTGTTGTCGTAGGCAAGGTTGACGGTGAATATGTCATCAACCCGGGTGTAGAGGAACTCGAAAGAGCAACCATCAACCTGACAGTTGCCGGTACAAAGGATGCCATCAACATGGTTGAAGCAGGCGCTTCCGAAGTTACTGAAGAAGAAATGCTGGAAGCTCTGGCCATCGGTCATGATGCCATCAAGGAACTCTGCGCAATCCAGGAAGAAGTCATCACTGCATGCGCAAAGGAAAAGATGGAAGTTGTTCTCTATGAGATCAACCCGGTCATCCGTGAGTATATTGATGCACACGGACGCAAGGATATTGAAGAAGCAGTATCTATCAAGGGCAAGCTGGAGAGATACGGACGTATCGATGAACTGATTGCCCAGATGGAAAAGGAAGTTGCTGAAAACCTGCCCTGGGAAGATGACAAGGCCAAGGAAAAAGCAATCAAGCAGGCTCATGAATACGGTGTTGAGATCGAAGCAGGTGAAGTACGCCGTCTGATCTCCGAAGAGAAGATCCGTCCGGATGGAAGAAAGCTCGATGAACTGAGACCTCTGGATAGCCAGGTAGACCTGCTGCCGAGAGCGCACGGTTCCGCTCTGTTCACCCGCGGTGAGACACAGGTTCTCTCCATTACAACTCTTGGTTCCCTTGATGACAACCAGCTGATCGATGATCTTTCACCGGTCTCTGAGAAATACTTTATGCACCAGTACAACTTCCCGCCGTTCTCCGTCGGTGAAGTAGGCCGTATGGGCAATCCGGGCAGACGTGAAATCGGTCACGGTGCTCTCGGTGAGCGTGCTCTGAAGCAGGTTCTTCCGTCAATTGAAGAATTCCCGTACACGATCCGTACGGTTGCTGAAGTTCTTGAATCCAACGGTTCCAGCTCCCAGGCAAGTATCTGTGCAGGCACAATGTCTCTGATGGCTGCCGGTGTTCCGATCAAGGCTATGGTTGCCGGTGTGGCAATGGGTCTGATCACTACCGGAAACAGCTATTCCATCCTGACGGATATTCAGGGTATGGAAGACCACTACGGCGATATGGACTTCAAGGTTGCCGGTACGAGAAAAGGTATCACAGCCCTGCAGATGGATATCAAGGTTGCCGGTATCACACAGGAAATCCTGCGTGAAGCACTGGCCCAGGCGCATAAGGGAAGAATGGAAATCCTGGACAACATGGAAACGGCCATCAGCGCGCCGAGAGATCATGTTTCCGAGTATGCTCCGAAGGTTGTCAGCTTCAAGATTCCGGTTGACAAGATCCGTGATGTCATCGGTACAGGCGGAAAGACAATCAACCAGATTATCGCTGACTGCGACAATGTTAAGATCAATGTCGAGGATGACGGTTCCGTGGCTATCTATCATACCAAGCAGGATATGATTGACAAGGCACACAAGATTATTGAGGATCTCACCCGTACTGCTCAGGTAGGTGATGTCTTCGATGCAGTTGTCACCGAAATCCGTGAGAGCTTCGCATTTGTAAACCTGTTCACGGGTACCGATGCGCTGCTGCATGTTTCCGAGATTTCCTGGACGAGAACCGAGAACATCAATACAGCGCTTCATATAGGCGATCATATTCAGGTCAAAGTCATCAACGTTGATGAAGGCACCGGCAAGGTCAAGGTTTCCGCAAGAGAATGCACACCGAAACCGGAAGGATATGTTGAACCGAAAAAGACACCACGCAATGCATCCCGCGGTAATTCCAACAAGCGTTTCGGAAACAGAAATGATTCCGGCGAGAAGACGGAAAGCGGCAATGTAGAGAAGAGAGTCTTTAGAAAGAAGGAAGAGGCGTAATGCCTCTTTTTTCAGCAGGGAACAGATAGTATGAGAATGCGCAAAAAGAAGTGGGCAGATCCGTATCTGGAAGAACATGCGGACTATGCCCTGCAGGATGCAGAAAAATACAAAGGCAAATGGAAAGAACTGTTCGGCTGTGAGAAGCTTCATGTAGAGATCGGCACCGGCAAAGGCGATTACCTGAACGAGATGGCACGCATGTATCCGCAGGACGGCTGGGTCGGTATTGAGAAGGAACACAACGTTGCGGCTGTCGCATGCCGTAAAGCACTGGAAGCGGAAGATGCGGATCTTACGGTGAAACGCATGATCATCGGTGATGCCGAGAATATGCGTGAATGGTTTGCGGATCATGAGATCGATGTGATACATCTGAATTTCTCCGATCCCTGGCCGAAAAAATACACCCATAAGAGAAGACTCTCCAGCAGTAAATTCCTGGATATGTACAAGGATCTGCTGGCGGAAGACGGTGTGATCAGAATGAAAACAGACAATAAGAATCTGTTTGAGGACTCCGTGGTGTATTTCCAGGAGGGGGGATTCTTCATTGCCGAGCTTTCGGTGGATTACCGCAGAAATGATCACAGTGAAGATGCCGTGACCGAATATGAACGCAGGTTCATGGAAGAGGGACAGCCGATATACTTTCTGCTTGCCCGCAGGAAGCACACACCTGCAGAATGAAAGTGTGATAAAATTGTTTGCGGGAGCACGGATGAAAAAGATTGCTGTATGTATGATGACAATCCTGCTTGCGGGTTGTGCCAGGTATGAAGGTACTCTGTCTGCGCGGCTGAATGAGAAGCTGGCTGCTGTGCAGGAACTCGAAGCACAAAGACCGGCGTACAATCATGCGTATTACAAATACTATGTTGAGCCGTCGGTAGGCAGAATCAGTACTGATATTACCAGTAATGTGTTTTCATATAACGGCACGCAGTTTGTCATGAACCTCAATGTGCCCGGTATCATATCCGATGCATACTACAAGGATGCGCCGGTTGTGCAGTCAGGTCTGAAGCTGACCGAAGAAGCAGCCTCTGCAGAGGGAACCTTCCGGGATGCGGAAGGACGCGAACATCCGTTCCATACGGTGCTCTACAACGTTGATCCTTACATCATTGTTCTGATGAGTACGGACCGTCTGGAATTCTATTCCGTATGCACACCGGGTGAAGCACCCGATATTGCCGCGGAGATGCTCAGGACAGCCCGAAACGTGACGATCAATGAAGAAGAAGTAAGAACCGCGTTCTCGAACCAGCAGGTGATTGAATACCGCAAAAAGAAACTTGAACTGTTCCAGTATATTGCGCCGGAAAACGGTGTCATTGATGAACTGTTTGTGGACTACAATACCTCACTGGGTCAGACCTATGAGTGGAACAGCATTTCCGGTGATGAAATCAATGTGCCGGCGCAGGAGGAAACAGCCGCACCGGAGACACCCGAAGAAACAGCGGAACCGGAAGCACCTGAAGAGACAGGGGAACCGGCGGAAGACAAGACTTCGGAAGACAGCTAAATTACTTAACAAGACAGTTGTTTTGGCATAAAATATTGTGTAAAGCAGAAAGGATGATTTGCATGCTGAATAAATTAAAGAATCTCTTATTTGATGAAGAAGAGGTTATTGATGAAGACGATCTCGAAGAAGAAATTCCTGTTCAGAAGAAGGAAGCCAGACCGGCAGCGCCCGTAAAGCCTGCAGCTGAAGAAAAACGTGCTTCCATGAGCAGAATTGATGTTACACAGTCGTTTGAGACTCCTGTATCTGCACGTACGGAAGCAGCACAGACAGACTCCCGTCAGGAATCCGTCTTCAAGCAGCCGACTGTACAGCGTGCAGATCCGAAACCTCTGCCGCAGGAGCCTGTTGTTCAGGAAAGCAGAAAGACAATCGGTCTTACCGTTGATGAACTCTCCGGCACAAAACCTGCTAAACCGGCTGTAAAACCGGCCGCACCGACAGCTCCCAAGGCACCTGCAGCTTCCGCTAAGAGCAGAAAGCAGGCACAGGTATATGACTTCTCACCGGTCATCAGCCCGATCTTTGGTGTAGATGAAAAGGATGTCGATGCTGTTCAGACAAGCGGCAAAACAGGCCGTCCGGCAACTTCCAAGACAGAGAATGTCTCCAGTGTTATTTCACCGATGTACGGTATGGATATTGATGCACAGCCCAG
The DNA here is from genome assembly GCA_017459725.1 of Solobacterium sp. Lineage (GTDB taxonomy): Bacteria > Bacillota_I > Bacilli_A > Erysipelotrichales > Erysipelotrichaceae > Bulleidia. Next base: position 35,803 of record JAFUCL010000034.1, read on the forward strand.
CAATATTCAGACCACAGTAGAAAAGTCCAACAAGATGGAAGAGCTCGCAGCAAGTCCTGCTACAAAAGAAGCAGAAGACGAGATTCCTGAGTTCTCTCTGGATGATATCCTGAAGATCCGTGATGAATCATTCAAGGAAAACACTGTGAAAGCAGCAGCTCCGGCAGAACAGCCGAGTCTGTTTGCGGAAGAAGACACCGGCAATGATGTCAACGATCTGCTCGATACACTGGACAGTCTTGATATTCCGGTCAGTGAACCGGCACCTGAAGAGATTGATCAGACAACAGTCTTCAGCAATGATGATATTTCCTTCCCGTCCCTGAAGGATGAGTAACCTGAATATGCATGAATATTACTTTATAGGCATCAAGGGAACCGGTATGGCAGCACTTGCCTGCATGCTCAGCGACCTGGGCTATGCGGTAAGCGGCAGTGATCAGGAAAAGCACTTCTTCACCGAAGAGGGGCTTGTTGAGCGCGGCATACCCATCTACCCCTTTGATCCGGGCAATATTCATGATCATATGAACGTTATTATCGGGAATGCCTTCCTGGAAGACTTCCCGGAAGTAATCGCAGCAAGAAATAACCATACATGTGAATGCGCCCGGTACCATGAATTTGTCGGGCGTTTTCTTACCTCATACAGCACTATTGCAATAGCAGGCAGTCATGGCAAAACAACGACGACGGGACTGATGGCTGCAATGATGAACCGCATGGGCAATACAGGCTGGCTGATTGGTGACGGCAGCGGTCACATTGATAAGGACACTAAGTATTTCTGTCTGGAAGCTGATGAATTCCGCAGACATTTCTGTGCATACCATCCGGATTATGCAGTTGTTACCAACGTAGATATCGACCACGTGGACTATTTCAAGGATGAGGCTGACTACCGTTCGGCATATGAGGAATTCTCACGTAACGTAAAGAAAGCAATGTTCCTGTATGGCGAAGACGCACAGGCAAGAATGCTTGATCTGAATCCGGATATCGATCATTACTGGTACGGTATCGAGGATACGGATGATCTGCAGGCAGTCAATATCTCTGAGCGCAGTGACGGTATGTCATTCGATGCTGTCTTCAAGGGAAAGAATATCGGTCATTTCGAGCTTCCGTTTGTAGGAAGGCATATGCTGCTGAATTCACTGGCGGTCATCGGCATCGGTATTCTGGAAGGCATGACTGCAGATGATATTGAAGCAGGTCTTGCTTCATTCAGCGGTGTCAAACGGAGATTTGTCATTGAGCAGATCGATGACAACATCTATATCGATGACTATGCACATCATCCTACGGAAGTAGGTGTCACAATTGACACTGCGCGAAAGAGATATCCTGACCGAAAGCTGGTCGCTATCTTCAAACCGCACCGTGCTTCCAGGGTTCTGTATTTTGCGGATGACTTCGCTGCCCAGCTCAAAAAGGCGGATGCCGTGTATCTCTGTGAGTTTACATCCATCGATGACAAGCAGGACGGTACTGATATTGATATTACATATCTGCAGAAGCGTATTCCGGGATCGGCAGTGCTTCCTGAAACGGAAGAGGGTGCTGCAATCCTTGCCAAAGAGAAGCCGGCTGTATTCCTGTTCATGAGCAGCAAGGATATCTACTGGCTTGCGGAAATGCTCAAGAAAACCGTCTGATAAGTCTGATATTATATGAATGCCGGTAAGCACCGGCATTTTTTCATTTATCAATACCAGCGGTTTACTGTACATCTTTCAGGCAGTATTTAAAGCGATTTCATGAAGTTTAAGTGAAGTTTAAGAAGGTACACAGTTAAGCGCTAACATATTTATTGAAAATTGTTTCATTCATCTTTATAATTTAGGTGACGAGGTGATTGTATATGCTTGATAAACTGTTTTTGAGTCTGAGCAGTGTTGCGTCCGGTCTGCTGCCAATCGTAGGTGCAGTTGCATTGGTATTTCTTTGTATTCTGCTGAAGAAGGCATGGGCTCTGATTGATGAACTGACCAAAACCGTCAGCGGTCTCGATCCGACACTGAAGAAGGTCGATGAGAGTATCGAAAAACTGCAGTCTCCGCTGGATACAGTGGTCAATCTGTCCAAGACGATTGATGATGTTTCTGCCAATACAAAGAGCGGCATCAGTAAAGCTTCCAATTCTGCCGGTGAAGGCATCGGCAAGGTACGTACAGCTGTGACGGATACGCTGCAGAACATTCAGAATGCAATTAAATCCAAGAAGGATCAGATTACGGGTGAACAGCATACGGAAACGGCTGTTCCGGTTGATACCGTTAAAATTACCGAAGTGGTGGACGCTGCTGAGGCAGCTCCGGAAGAGGAGAAGGCAAATGACTGAGGACGATAAGAAACTGCTGGAAGAGAATATCCGTGAAGTAGCTGAAGGATTCAGAGATGCGGCGGAAGATGTCCGTGCAAAGATGAATCTTGTGGCCAGTGATCTGGAAGGCAATACGGCTGAATTCCTTGATGAGCATGAAGAACGTGATATCATGGATGATAATTCCGAACCGATCGATTCCATCGAAAAGACCGTTGCGGACCTGAAGAAGAAAGTTCAGGAAATCAGTGCGGAAGCCAAGAAGGAAGCGGAAAAGGCTGCTGAGAATATCACTGATGAATTAAAGGAAGACGCTGAAGCTGTCAAGGAACATGCTGAGGATGTTAAGGAAGCGGCAGCTGAGATCAAGGAAGATATTAAAGAAGATATCAAGGATGCGGTTGATGATGATGTAGACCGCGGTCTTGAAGTGCCCGGATTTGTAAGTACGGACAGTTTTGAGGACGAAAAGGAAGACCTGATTGATACAGCGCTTGATGCTGTGGATGACTCCATTGATGTGCTTAAGAAGAAGACGGAAGAACTCCGTTCCAATGTCAGAAACAGAGCTGAAACCATGGCAGAAGACGCCAAGGATAAGACTTCTGAATTCACCCGCAATATGAAGGCGAAGCTGGATGATGTCGACGTTGCCAAGACAGTTGATTTCATCAAGGCCAATGCAGTCAAGGCGGTTGATGTTGCCAGAGCGAAGTTTGAAGAACTGAAGGCAAATGAAAGCGTTCAGCGCACACTCAGCGGCGTCAATGACAAGGCGAAAGATATTACGGAATCCGTTAAGAAGTCCTATGAGTCCAATGTTCCTGAAGAGAAGCGTCAGGAGATCAGCCGTACACTGAACCGTGCTGCTGAAACAATCCAGGATAGCACTAAAAACCTGAATGAAGCCGTCAATGACTTTATGGAAAAGCCGGATGTTCAGGATGCTCTTATTAAAGTCAAGACAACGGCACTTGATCTTGCTGAAAAGGTGACGGAATCCCTGCAGAAGCTGCTGGGACAGAAAGACGACGAATGATTTCTTAGGAAGGGGAAGATCGATGAAAAGAGTTACGATATATGACGTTGCGAAGGAGGCAGGTGTATCACTTGCAACAGTGTCACGTGTCATCAACGGAAGCAACGTAGTTAAAGGTCCTACCCGTGAACGTGTCCAGGAAGCGATAGAAAAACTTGGATATAAGCCGAATGCGATTGCACAGGGACTGGCGCTGCAGAAGACGACTACGATTGCGCTGGTTGTTCCGGAAGCGAGTTTTGTATATACCGGTCAGATTATCAACGGACTGATTGATGTTGCAAAAATCTATAACTACAACATTATGCTGCATACCATTACGGAAGGAATCACGGACATCAAGGATATCATTGAGGATATCATCAAATCCAACGTGGACGGTGTTGTTATCTACAATGATAAGCTGATGATGATTGAGATGCAGGAGCTGTCCAAATACAATATTCCGATTGTGGTAATCGGCAATCAGATCGAAGCTGACAATATCTGCTGTGTATATGTGGATATTGAAAAGGCAATCAATGAGCTGACTTCCAAGTATCTTGAGGAGAACAAGACTAAGATTGCGATTATCGAAGACCGTAAGAACCCGTATTCCTGTTCTTTGATGGTGAAGGGTGCAGAGGCTGCATTCAGACGCAAAGGACTGGAATTTGACGGATTCCTGCAGATTCCCGCTGATACACGCACATCTTATGCATTCCTCAGCAACTGGATGAAGGATCACAAGTATGATCTGATGATCGGACATCGTGATTCCCAGGCCATGGCGATTCTGAATGCGGCTAAAGAGAGCGGCATTTCGGTTCCGGATGAGATGGAAATCGTATGTGTCATCGATACGAAGTACAATGCGATGATGCGTCCGCAGATATCCAGTTTCTCGATTCCGTCGTATGATCTCGGGGCAGTATCCATGCGTGTCATGACCAAGATGCTGCAGAATGATGAGACGGTGGATCCGAAGATTGAACTTAGCTATCTGTTCACACCGAGGCAGACAACAAAGAATTGACATTGTTTTGCAAAATGGTAATATTCCATTAGCTGAGAACGGAACAAGTAACTGCAGTGGAGCCGCAAAGAGAAGACCCGGTCGGTGCAAGGGTAAGGAAAACTGCTGTGAATACATCCGGGAGCTCCCTGTCTCAAAAGGCCGGGCGTGTTCCCCTGCGTTAAAGGGATTGGTAAGAGCACGGACTTTTTGTCTGTGAACTAAGGTGGTACCGCGCTGAGGCGTCCTTAGAAATAGGGACGCTTTTTATATGCGTCCGGAGGAGAGAAAGAATGGAATTCATTGATGAACTCAGATGGCGCGGTCTTGTAAAAGACTGCACCGACGTAGAAGGCCTGACGGAACAGCTGAAGAAACAGACCGTTATTTACTGCGGTTTTGATCCGACAGCTGATTCACTGCATGTAGGTCATCTGCAGCAGATCATTCTTCTGCGCAGATACCAGAATGCGGGACACAGACCGATTGCACTTTGCGGCGGTTTTACAGGCATGATCGGTGATCCGCGTCCGACCACTGAAAGAAAGCTTCTGACGCATGAAGAGGTTCTGCACAATGCCGACTGCATCCGTGACCAGCTTGCGCACTTCCTGAGCTTTGAAGGCGACAATGCGGCCATTATGGAGAACAACAACAACTGGCTTGGCAGTATGACGCTGCTGGACTTCCTGCGTGACTACGGCAAGCTGTTCAATGTCAGCTACATGCTGCAGAAGGATACGATCAAGAAGAGACTTGAAACAGGTATCTCCTACACCGAGTTCTCCTATACCATCCTGCAGGCAATTGACTGGCTGTTCCTCTACAAGAGACACAATTGCCAGATTCAGATCGGCGGGTCCGACCAGTGGGGCAACCTCACCACAGGCATTGAACTGATCCGCAAGCAGATCGGTGATGAAGCGGTTGTCTTCGGTATCACATCACCGCTGATCACCAAGAGTGACGGTTCCAAGTTCGGCAAGTCCGAAGGAAAGAACATCTGGCTTGATCCGAAGCGTACAAATGCATATGAGTTCTACCAGTTCTGGCTGAATACCCAGGATGCGGATATCATCGATTACCTGAAGAGACTCAGTCTCAGAAGTCCGGAAGAGATCATGGAACTCGAAAAGCAGATGCAGGAACATCCCGAACAGAGAGCTGCCCAGAAAGCACTCGCTGCTGAACTGACCGAGATGGTGCATGGTAAAGAAGGACTTGAAAAAGCTCTCAAGATTACGGAAACACTGTTCAGCGGTTCTATCCGTGATCTGACTGCACAGGAACTGCGTGAAGGTCTTGCGGATGCCGAGAAGATTGAAATCGAAGACGGTACATCCGTGATCGATACACTGGTTGCGGCAGGTATCAGCCGTTCCAAGGGCGACGCAAGAAAACTGATTCAGCAGGGATCCGTACAGGTCAATGGTGACCGTATCACTGCCATTGATACCCTCATGAAGAAAGATGAAGCTTTCGACAGTGAATTCTCGATTCTGAAGAAGGGCAAAAAGAACTATTACGTTGTAACCTTCAAGTAATTCGTTTAAAGAAGTATCCTGCGGGATACTTCTTTTTGTGATTGTTTTATATGCTATAATTTTTCAGAGGTAATTATGAGAAAACTGTTTGTACTGATCTGTGCACTGAGTATACTGACCGGCTGTGTAAAGAAGGCTCCGGATGCGGCAGCCGCGTCTCAGACTGCATATGAAGGTTACTATAAAGCGATAGAAGAAAACACGAAATACGAGTCCGCAACGCCGTATTATACGGTCAGCGGTGAGATGGCAGGACAGCCTGACGGGACATACCGGTATTACATTATTCTCGATCAGGCGCAGATTGCCATGTATGATATAGCGATGCTGGCGGTGGAGAACGGTACACCGTATGCGGAAGCACACAAGATGATGCCGAATATCGGTATTTATGATTCTGCCGAGTTCAATATGATCCCGTATCAGACCTACGCAGACGGCGGGTATGTAAAGGGAATCGTCATCAGCGGCGAAAGCGCGGAGACTTCCGTGGATCTGGAGCTGATGGTTGAATGGACCGACAAGAATCACGAACAGTACAGAAGACAGTTCCTGCATTATGTCATCGATGCAGAAAAAGGAATGTATAATCCGGATGCTGCGGAAGAAGAAGTGACTGAAGAGACCGAGGAAGGCAGCGGAGCACAGAACGAAGGATGAGCAATCGGAAAGGGTTTACCGCGAATAACCGCGATACCGGTGCAGTTGTATCTCTGACCGGTATTTTTCTGTATTTTCTGCTGAACTTCATTGCTTCAGTGATTCTCGGCAGAAATGCAGGCATCAGCATGTATGCATTTACGGCTGTCGGGGAAGCGATTGCACTGTATATCTATATTGTCTGCGCCATGATCATTCCGGCAGCCTCTGCCAGGGTTATTATCCGTTACGCTGACCGCGGCGATGTCAAAACGGTAGGTGAGCTGCGCCGGCGTATTCCGCGCACATGTGCCGTGATCGGCACGGGTCTTGGTGCGGTGATTGCGGCAGCGGCAGGCACGCTTGCGGAAAGAGCCGTATCAGGCAGTATTCTGTATGCTTCTCCGCTGAAGACTTCGCTGTATCTTATAGCTCTCTGTGCCATTCTGCAGTTCATGCTGGCAGGGCTGAGAGGTTTTTACCAGGCATTCAAATCACCGGGATTTACGGCCAGACTGCTCTCGCTGGAGCAGCTGATCAGATTCCTGGTCGGCACAGTGACATCGCTGATTGCAGTGCGGCTTATGCATGCGGACGGCAGTGTCATCATGATCTGTTTTGCGGCCGGACATCTTATTTCCTGCGCGGCTACGTTTATTTTGTATCTTCGTTATGACAAGGAACATATCGCACCGTTCCTGCGGGAAGAAAGACTTGCGGAGGGAACACCGCAGAGCAGCAGCCGGCTTGCCTCGGAGATTGCAAGATACGTGCTTCCGTATGTTATCTGTCTGGTGATGTTCGGGGCAGTGATCCTGACGGATATGGTATCCTTTTCCGGTCTTGCGGTTGCCAACGGTATGAACAGTGAAAAGGCGTTTGTGCTGTTCGGTATACGCTGGATCGATACGCTGCTGCTGTTTGTGCTTCCGGTGGTATTTGTATTTGTGGTCTTCCGCAGACGTTCGTATGTCAGTCAGATTCTATATCATACGGATGACCGTACATGGCTGCACACCTTCATTCCGGAGATGACCGAAACCCTGGCACTGCTGTTACTGCCGCTGATGATGATCTCGTTCTCACTGGCAGGACAGCTGTTTACGTCCGTATACGGACAGGCCAGCAGCAGTTACGGCGAGATGATATTTCTCTGGTTTGCGCCGGTGCCGTTCTTTATGTTAATGGCAGTGATCACAACGGCAGTCATGCTGAATACAAGACTGAAGAAAGAGGCTTTCTTCTATCTGCTGATCGGTATTCTCTTCAAGTGTCTGATCATGTTCCTGGGCTTCGGCAGACTCGGCTATCAGGTATCTGTGATTTCCTCACTGGCTGCGTATATTGTAGTGTATTACCTTAATATGGCCAAGATGCACAACCGGTTTGCATTGTCGTTCGGTCCTACGTTCAAACGGATCCTGCGCATTATTCTCGCATGTCTTGCCATGAACGGTATTATTGCCGGACTGAAGCTTGTAAATGCTACGGCGGAGATTGTGGATGCGGCTGATGCGGCATGGCTCACGTTTGGATATATAGCTGCAGCATTGATCGGATACGGATGGCTGACGACGATGTTGATGCTGCCGGACAGGATTCTGCACAGCGGATGGCTGCGGCTGATCGGAGTCGGAAAGGGCAAGTCATGATGCGGATTGATAAGCTTCTGAGTGAACTTGGTATCTGCACCCGCACGGAAGCGAAGAAACTGATGAAGCAGGGAAGACTCACCGTCAACGGGGAAGTCCGTAAGGATCCCTCCGATAAGATCAATCCTGAAACGGATAACGTCTGCCTGGACGGGGAACCTGTCATTTATTCGGAATATGTGTATTACATGCTGAATAAACCCGCCGGTGTGATTACGGCAACGGAAGGCAGTGAGATGACGGTCATGGATCTGATTGCAGATCAAAGACGCGGTCTGTATCCGGTCGGAAGACTTGACAAAGATACCGAAGGTCTTCTGCTGATCACCAACAACGGACCGCTCGGACATGAACTGCTTTCACCGAAGAAGCATGTTGATAAGGAATACCTGGCAGAACTCGCAAAACCTCTGCAGGAGGATACGGCTGATCGTTTCCGGGAAGGCATTACACTGGAAGACGGTACGTTATGCAGACCGGCGGAACTGATTGCCGTCAATGAAAAAACCTGCAGGCTGATCATCAGCGAAGGCAGGTTTCATCAGGTAAAGAGAATGTTTGAAGCTGTGGGCAATGAAGTTGTATATCTCAAACGCCTGCGGATGAAGAATCTGCAGCTGGATGAGAATCTGATGCCCGGTGAATACAGGGAACTGACAGAAGCGGAAATACAGGATCTTCTGTCCGGTACGTCACAGGATTGATGAATGCGTATCGGCTGACAGGTCGAACACGGATGTTTCCGCATAATGCTCAAGAACTGCTATCACCCCGTCCGTAAGGGCAGTGGGTGTGGAGGATCCGCTGGTAACAGCGATCCTTTTTTTGTCTCTGATCATTTCTTCCGTAAGATCGGCACTGCTTTCAATCATCAGACAGTCAGGTATACCCGATTCCGTACCGATGCGGCGCAGCTGGTTGGAATTGTTGGAGCGCGGATCACCGACAACGATCAGCAGATCCGTGTCCTTCAGATTCATAACGGCTTCCTGACGCACCCGTGTAGCATTGCAGATTTCCGGTGCAGCGGAAGCATCCGGGAATCTCTGCATGCAGGCATTGATCAGTTTGCAGGTTTCCAGCACACTCAGGGTTGTCTGACAGGTGATCAGGATGTTTTCAAGCTGGGGAAGGGACTCGACATCTTCCACACAGGTAACAAGATGCACGCGCGGGGAGATACTGATCGTTCCTTCAGCTTCCGGATGGTTCTTCTTGCCGATATACACCACATCACCGTGTGTGACATGTTCACGCACCAGCTTATGTGTCTTTTCAACGTCCGGACATGTCGCATCCACAACCGTCAGTCCTTTTTCCCGTGCTTTGCGGAATACTTCATCTCCGGCTCCGTGTGCAGTGATGATGACAATGCCGCTGTTGATCTGATCAAGCAGCTCCAGACGTGTTTTGGCAGGATCTTCCAGACAGATCATTCCTAGGGATTCAAACTCCCGTACAACGAATTCGTTGTGGACGATCATGCCGAGCATATATACAGGTACTCCCGGGTTTTCCGTGATTGTCTGACGTGCTGTACGGATTGCTCTGACGACACCCTGACAGTATCCACGGGGGGTTACTTTGATGATTTCCACGTTGCATTACCTCCAAATCAGAAAATCAAGTATAATGTCTATGCTTATAGTATAGGTGATGTTATGAAAAGATTTGAAGATTTTAACCTTAAGGAAAATACTCTGAAACTGATTGAGATGAACGGTTTCAAAGAACCGACACCGATTCAGGAACAGGTGATTCCCGGTGTTCTGAAAAACAAGGACCTGATCGGTCTCAGTCAGACCGGTACCGGTAAGACGCATGCATATCTGATTCCCGTGATGGAAATGCTGGATCCTGCATCCGATGATACCTTTGCGGTGATAACGGCACCGACCCGTGAACTTGCTGTGCAGATCTATGAAAAGGCTGCAGAGATGAGTGAAATTAATCCGGACATCCGTGTCAGACTGTATGTCGGCGGCAAGGACCGTGCAAGGGATATCAAACAGCTGCAGACATCACAGCCGCATATTGTTGTCGGTACACCCGGCAGAATCAAGGATCTGTTTCTGGAAGAAGGAGCTCTTCGTATAGACAAAGCGAAGATGCTGATTGTCGATGAAGCAGACATGACTCTGGAATACGGATTCCTGGATGACATTGATGCATTTGCCGGACGTATGGGAGATGACCTGCAGATGCTTGCATTCAGTGCGACCATGCCGGATCAGCTCAAGCCGTTCCTGAAGAAGTACATGCATCATCCGCTCACTGTGCGTGTGGAAAGCGGAGAGCGATTCAGTCCTGAAATCACGCATATCCTGGTGCCTTGCTATCACCACACATATGCTGAAACGATCCAGTCCATACTGCCCGGTTTCCAGCCGTATGTATGTCTGATCTTTGCCAATACACGTGAACAGGCGTCTGAGATTGCCGAATACCTCAGGGGAAGAAATCTCAGTGTTACCGAAATACACGGCAACCTGGAGAGCAGACAGCGCCGCAAAGCCATGAAAGAGCTGCAGAGCGGCAGAAGCACATTCGTCGTGGCTACAGACCTTGCGGCCCGCGGTATCGACATTGACATGGTGACACACGTCATCTCCTGCGGTTTCCCGAATGAACTGGAATACTACATCCATCGTGCGGGCAGAACCGGAAGAGCGGGCACAAAGGGAACATGCTTTGCACTCTATCACGAGGAAGATGATGCGGCCATCCGTTCACTTATGAAACAGGGTATCCGCTTTGAACACCGCAGATGCAGAGCAGGCAAATGGCAGACCCTCAGACCTTACGGCACCAAGAGAAAGAAACCGGATGATGAGATGAAGGTCGAAATCGCCAAGATGATGACCAAGAAGAACACCAAAGTCAAACCGGGATATAAGAAAAAGCGTGCCAAGGCTATTGAAGAGCTGCACCGCAAAAAGAAAAGAGACTATATCAGAGCCAAGATCCGTGAAGAGAAGAAGGCTATGTACAAAGAACGTCAGCGTGAAAAGAACAGGGGTGAATCATGATCCTTGGCTGTCACGTACGCATGAATGCACCTGATTATGTGTTCAGAAGTGTACAGGAAGCGCTGGACTACGGCGCCAATGCCCTCATGCTGTATACAGGTGCACCGCAGAATACCAAGCGTGTACCGACAGAGAAACTGAAGATCAGCGAAGGTCTGGATCTGCTCAAAGAGAACGGGATTGCACCGGAGCGGATCATCGTGCACGCGCCGTATCTGATCAATCCGGCCAATTCAGTCAAACCTGAAGTGGCAGAACTGGCTGTGGAATTCCTGCAGAGTGAGATCAAGCGTACGGCTGCCATCGGAGCTTCTTATATCGTGCTGCATCCGGGTTCATATACCACGACTGATCTTGAGACCGGTATTCAGACCGTAATCGAGCAGCTGAACAGAATCACCGATATCCCTGAAGGAATTATTATCTGCCTTGAAACAATGGCAGGAAAGGGCAGTGAGGTCGGTTCACACCCGGAAGAGCTGGCACAGATCATAGAAGGTCTGCACAGTCCGGAACATTACGGTATCTGTCTTGATACCTGTCATATGAATGATGCCGGATATGATATCAGTGACTTTGACGGTATTCTGGACAGAATCGATTCTGTACTGGGACTTGAAAATCTGAAAGTCATTCATCTGAATGATTCCAAGAATCCGTGCGGAGCCCGCAAGGACAGACACGAGAACATCGGCTTCGGCACCATCGGATTTGACAATCTGTATGCGGTTGCCATGAATAAACGTACGGAGGGAATTGCCAAGATTCTGGAAACACCATATGTCGACGGAGAACCGCCGTACAAACAGGAAATTGCAATGCTGAGAAGCGGAACATTTGATCCGCAGGCCCTTACGAAAAAAGCAGGCAGCTGATCAGTTGCCTGCATTTCTTCTTTCTGCAAGGATTGCTTCGATTTCGTTTTTCAGGGATGCTGCAAGTTCATTCTGCGGAACCGTGCGGACGATTTCACCGTGACGGAAGAGAATGCCTGAATCACTGCCGCCGGCGATGCCTACATCAGCACGTGATGCTTCCTGGATGCCGTTTACGGGGCAGCCCATGACTGCAACCGTTATATCGGAGTGAATACCGGCCAGGTAGTCCTCCATCTCACGGACAATCGGCAGCATATCGTACTGAATGCGTCCGCATGTCGGGCAGGCAATCAGATCCGGTACATCATCATACAGGTTGAAGCATTTCAGCAGTTTCTTGGCAATGATCAGTTCATCTTTCGGAGGTGCGGAAACACTGACGCGGATTGTATCACCGATACCGTCATAGAGAAGTGTTCCCAGCGCTGCGGAAGATTTAACTGCGCTTTCCGTAAAGCCGCCGGCTTCGGTAACGCCGAGGTGCAGAGGATATCTGTAGTGCTCTGCAGCAGCTTTGTACACATTGATTGTGAGCAGGGGATCGCTTGATTTGAAGGAAAGGCAGATATCTTCAAAGCCGAGATCCTCCAGGATCTTAACGTGACGGTCGGCACTGGCAATCATGGCTTCAGGGCACGGTCCGCCGTACTGTTCCAGGAACTGTTTCTCCAGGGAACCGGAATTGATGCCAATCCGGATCGGTACATGTCTTTCCTGGCATGCCCGTACAACTGCTTCGGTATGCTCTGCGGAGCCGATATTGCCGGGATTGATTCTTACCGCATCCACACCGCCTTCGAGTGAAATAAGGGCAAGTCTGTAGTTGAAATGGATATCCGCTACAAGGGGAACGGAAGTGCGTGCTTTGATATCGGCAATGGCACGTGCATCAGCTTCATCGAGCACTGCTGTTCTGACAATTTCACAGCCGTGTTCAGCCAGTTCGTTGATCTGGGCAACTGAAGCATCGACGTCTTTTGCCGGAACGTTGGTCATCGACTGCAGGACGCATCTGTTCTGTCCGCCGATCTGTATACCGCCTACAAATATAGGTCTTGTTTCTGTTCTTTTCATATGTTTCTCCCTGCATAATATATTAGCTCAATCCGTTGATAAATGCATCCGGACATGCCTGTGAATAGTTCTTGGAAATTATTTGGTCTTATGTTATACTCGTTTATGCGAAACAGGAGGGTTCAGGAATGCCAAGAGAGAATATCACATTCAAGTGCTCTGAATGCGGTGAAGAAAACTACATCGGCACAAGAAATAAGCGGAAGCATACTGAAAAGATGGAAATCAAAAAGTACTGCCCGAGATGCAATAAGAAGACTGTGCATAAGGAGAAAAAATAACCATTCGTGGTTATTTTTTGTAGGTACATATGAGAGTGGATACTCTGCCGATCGGCAAATATGAAGAGAACATATATGTTCTGCATGAAGACAGGCACGTACTGATCATTGATCCCGGTATGTATGCGAAGCGTATTGCCGAGAAGATTGAAAAAGATGAGACAGTCGATGCAATCATCCTGACCCATGGCCATGATGACCATACAGGGGCTGTGGATGATCTTGTGGATCTGTATCACTGCGATGTGTATATACATCCGGCTGATAAACTGCTTGCGACAATGCGCGGTTCAGCGTTCAGCGGCGGCAGTGAAACACCGATCTATTCTCCCGTAAAGGATCTCGTGGAAGGTGAAACGGATATCGGAACCTTTCATCTGGAAATCTACAGCACACCCGGTCATACAGCCGGAAGTATAATGATCCGGTATAAGAATATTCTGTTTACCGGAGATACACTGTTTGCGGGAACCGTAGGAAGAACAGATCTGTTTTCCGGTGATGAGACCATGATGATGCATTCACTCGGAAAGATACGCAGTATGCGTGCCGATCTTACGGTATATCCGGGACACGGTCCTTCCACAACAATTGCCCAGGAGAGACTGGTGAATCCATATCTGCACATGATCAATGCGGCTTATGACTGAGCCGCATTTTTTTATCGGATAACACTGTAATCATAGACGCTGCTGTGGTCCGCATTCAGAGCAATGATGATTTGTTCAGGAACGTCTCCACCTGTATGAACGATGATCTCTGAGCCCATACAGTTCCAGGAAGCAGGGCAGCTGCGCTCTTCCTCGGGTTCAGACAGCCAGCATTTCACTTCCAGCAGGATTCTGTTTTCCTCCGCAAGACATGAATTGATGTCCTCAAGACGGGACAGGGCATCCATACGGTTTCGGCAGTTGATCAGCTGTACCGATATCAGTGCGGCGATTTCCAGAAACAGGATGAAGTAATAGGCAGAGATGAAGCCTTTCTTATTCATGGACGAGCGCTCGTGTATATTCTTTTTCTTTTCTTGTGTAGCGGACATAGATAATACCTGCCTGTTCATAGAAGTTCACAGTATCTGTTTCGGTCAGGAAGATAACGGTTCCCGGCTTCATGATCAGCTTATTGTTGATATTGCACAGCTGCCAGTCCTGTTCGTGGTATGTGAAGGCAAGCGTACCGTTATCGATATGGTAATTGTCCGAGACAATCAGTATATGCCGAAGCTGGGCCAGGGCGGTTTCATCCTGTATATCGGCCGGGAAGATGACGGCATTGTACAGCAGTCCGGCAATGGTCAGGGTGACCGGCAGTGCTGTCAGAATAACCAGCATGGCTGCCGCAAACTGCTCAATGATCATTCCGCTTCTTCGTGCCCGCATACAACCGTGCATCCTTCCTGCAGTGCCTGCGTATAGGTCTTTTCCGCTTCGTCAATCTGCCGCTCCGTTAAGTCTTTGATAGATAGGGAAGTGCGTACCAGCATCAAGCAGAGTGAAGCAGAGATACTCAACAGTAGCAGTCCGATCAAAGCATCCGGCAGGATAAATCCCTTATTGCAGGACAAGACGGCCGCCTCCGAGTTCTATGATGATGTCTCTGCCTCTGAATGTGATGGGAAGAGTTCTCGCTTTGTTTACGTTGCCGGCTTCATTGAATGTGACCGTGGGTATCTCAGGATGATCCGGATCGCTGCATTCCGTACGCACGCTTTCATGGATTGCCTGCATCTGGGCGGCCAGATACCGGTCAGGGAAGCTGAGAGCTGAATAATCGGTATGCGGCATATGCGTCAGGGTGAGCAGGGTCATGACGGACAGGAGACATACACACATGCATGTTTCCGCCAGGGTGAAGCCTTTACTGCGCCGATGCCTGTCCATTGGTAACCGCAATCCGTCTGCCGCCGCTGCAGACAGCCTGTTCCTCACTAAGATATCCGGCACTGATCAGATCCGCCACCGAACCGGGATTCTCATCATGTTCCAGCCTGTACTGCAGAACGGCAGCGTCAACCACCTTGACCTGTGCGTTGCATCCTTTTTCTTCGACTACGGAGAGAACCTTCTGGATATTCGGTATGGTCAGCAGAAACAGTATGGAGACAATGGTTATTACAACAACCATTTCAAGAAGCGTAAAACCTTGTTTCAATTTATTCATAACAACTCCTTTTCTAAATCTGTGTAAGCATTGAAAGAGGAAGAAGCAGCACCTGATACACAATGATCAGAATGGCACCGATGAGAATGTAGGCACCTGCCTGCATGACTCCCGCGAGACGTTTAAGACGGATGGCAATGCGGTCAGCGCTGATCTTCAGATAGCTTTCCAGAATCTCTTCTGATTCCGATGTATAGACGGCAATCCGGAACAGCCGTACCAGCAGGGAATCCATGAAGGGCTGATCTACGGCATTCTCAAATGAAGTGCCTGAATACAGTGCATTGTCGATCTGCTTTGCGGCATACCGTATCAGCGCTCTGTCCGGCAAACCGCCGATCACTGCCAGTGTTTCTTTGGTCGAGAGACCTGTACGGATGCATTCCAGGTAATAGCGTATGAATTCTGCGGATACACTCTGTGTCCAGAGGTTTCCGGAGAGATGTTTCTCCAGGAAAAGAAACAGGCGTATTCTACGTTCATCGTTTCTGAGCAGTACAAAGGATGCACATGCTGTAACAGCGATCAGCACCGTCAGGATCAACAGACAGTCCGTAAGCACTTCGACTGTGCGGAAGGAATCTGTGTTATCCGTATAAGCGGAAAAGATGCCCCGCAGAGACGGCAGACAGACACTGCTGAAGAGGAATACACCTGCACATGTACCGGCAAGCAGAAGGCCCGGATACAGCATGTTCTTCAGGATGATGCTGCGGTTATCATCGCGGTATGCTGCCAGCTTTACCGAGAGGGCAATGCTATCGCGGAAGGAAGTGATGCGGATGAATGACTTCAGGAAACGCCGGTAACGGGAAGGCGCAAAGGGGACAAAGAATTCCTCGGGACGCTGTCCTTTCTGCAGCCGGTGCTCAATGATGCGGAAGGCATTGCGGTTGCGGGATGAGGCAAGCAGACGCATTGTTTCCGGAAGGGAGAAGCCTGCCTGCAGAAGTCTGGATATGCTTTCATAGTCGATGCGGTCAAGGGAGATCCGCCGCCGCTTCTTCCGGCGCAATCGTGCCTTCTTTGACAGCCGCTTCAATACGCCTGCGGAGGGAAATGAAGTTTCCGCTGTGCCTGTGCTCATTGAAATAAAGCGTCACCTCCTGTGCATCCATAATTTCGTACAGACATACAGTTTCTTTCTTAATACCCGGATATAAGCGCTGGCATGACATGCCGGTCAGCACTTCGCGCAGCTGACTTTCGGATACACCGAGATCCTTCATACGCTCAATGGTTCCGCTGCAGTCCGAAGCATGTATGGTCGATAAGACCAGGTGTCCGGTCAGGGCACACCGGACAGCCATTTCCGCAGCCGTATCATCACGGATCTCACCGATCATGATGATGTCGGGATCGTGCCGCATAAGCTGCTTGATGCCTTCCGCGTACCCGAAGTTCTGCCGTTCATTGATCTGCAGCTGCACATACCGTTCTGAATACACCTCAACCGGATCTTCAAGAGTAAAGATCTTCTTGTTTTCCGCTTCGTTGAGAATGGTATAAAGGGTTGTGGTTTTGCCGCTTCCGGTCGGTCCGGAAAACAGAACCAGTCCGTCACGCACTGTACAGAGATGTTTCATCCAGGATCTTTGCGAAGGACTGTCCGTGAGATCATCTATACGGAGTGTGTGATGGTTGTTCAGAATGCGCAGAACGCCGCTGGCGAGCCTGTAGCCGCTGATGATTGCCATACGGAGGGAAAGTTTCCTGCCATCCACAACTGCTTCAAAACGGCCTGTCTGCGGCTGCAGAATACGTGATACATCCAGGTCTGCGCGGTACAGCAGATACCGGAAGAAACGGATATCAGCACCGAGGTTTTCTACCCGGCACATCTTTCCTCGTACACGCATGGATACTTCCACCTGATCATCCGCACGCACATCCAGGTGGATGTCAGTCACACCGTATTCAAGAGCGATCCGCAGGCAGAGAATAAGAATATCTTCCATGAGTGCTCCCTTCACACTGAATATTGTCCGGATACATGGAGATTCCCCGCCGAAAACACAGAATTTATGCATGTACAGGGTAATGGTGTTCACGTTGACAAACAGTTGCAATCCAATAAAATATATTGAGTAGGAGTGTGAAAACATGATTATCGTTAATGAACTGAAACCGGGCACATCATTTGAATATGATGGCAATCTGTATAATGTACTCGATATTGACCACAATAAAACCGCTATGCGTCAGATGATCATCAAGATCAAAGTCAAGAATCTCCGGACTGGTGTTATCAATGAAATGTCCTTTACCGGCGGTGACAAGGTAGAACAGGCGCATATCGACCGCAAGGAAATGCAGTACCTCTATGACAGCGGGGAAGCACTGGTATTCATGGATGTTGAAGACTATGACCAGATTGAGATCCCTAAGAGCCGTCTTGAATGGGAAATGCAGTTCATGAAACCGAATGACATTGTCTCCGTTACAATGTATGAAGGTGAAATCCTCGGTGTAACGCTGCCGGATAAAGTAACACTTCAGATCGTTGAATGCGAACAGGCAGTCAAAGGCGACACTGCCACATCCGCCAACAAAAATGCGGTTCTTGAGACAGGACTTCAGATCAAGGTGCCTCTGTTCATCCAGAACGAGGAAATGGTTGTTGTCTCAACCGCAGACGGCAAGTATTCCGGAAGAGCCTGAGTTAAGTAAAATGTGCTGCAGACAGCACATTTTCTATGTACATTAATTGATTTAGGGAGAGAGACATGGACGAAGAAAACACAGAAGAAACTGAGGAATCGGTATCTTTTCAGCCGGATTCAGGCAGTGAACAGCCTGTCAGAAAGAAAGGACGCCGCAGAAGAAGAAAAAAGCCTGCACAGACCGACGGAACACCCGTAAAGGAAACGGTACCGGAAACGGAAAGCACAGTGGAAGAGCAGAGTGCTGAAGGAGAACAGCCGGCAGCACCGCAGAAGAAGAACCGCAGAAGAAGACGCCGCAAACCGGCAGCTGCCAGGACACCGTCTTCAGATGAAATAACGCAGGAAGAACAGCCTGCCGAACCGATGCCGGATACGGAAGAGGATGATCTCAGCCGCACCCAGCAGATCACCACATTTGCAGGACTTGCGGAAGACAATACACTTCCGGAGAATATGACTGAAGAAAAACCGGTGAAGAGCAGTCTGATCGATCGTCTGCTGAGACCGGTCTCGGTCATTGAGCGCAGTGCCCGGGAAAACACGGTATTAAGTGTATTGGGTATTGCATGCGCAATTGGTGTATCCGTGCTTCCGTTTGTATACAAAGCTGCAGGACTGCTGAATGAAGAAGCATTCTCCTACGTAAGAATGACCTTCTCGGATGCGAGCCTGCTGTGGTTTAAACTGACACTGTTCCTGTTTGCCGGCATTGCAGCTGCAGACTGGATCCTCACATTGCTTGTGCGCAAAGCCGATTTCGGAAGACTGGTGCGCGGTGAAGGGGCTGCGGCACCTGCCTGTGCGGCTGCGTTCCTGCTTGCGGGTCTTGTCAATCTTGTCAGCTTCCCGGCGGGAGTTGTCTGTGTCTGCGCTGCCTTTGTGTATACAACGATGCTGCAGAGTGAAGCAGTGCGCAGAGCAGGGGATGTCAGTGATGAGCGTCTGCCGGTATTGATGCTGGTAAGAACACTTATCGCAGCAGGGATATTCATGCTGATCTTCAGTCTGTTTGATACGGATCTGCTGATGATCATGAGAGCACTGTTTCCATTTGAATAACTGACAGAGCGGAATTCACATAGCGAATTCTGCTTTTTTTTGTAACAATACTGGTTACAGTATATTCAAACGTAAAACACTGCAGTATACTAAATGTGGTAAAACTCAGGGCAAGGTGAAATTCCTGACCGGCGGTAAACCCCGCGAGGCTGTGCAAACAGGCAGAATCGGTGCAATTCCGATGGCGACAGTAAAGTCTGGATGGAAGAGTAGATACCTCTTTTCTGTTATACGTAAACCCGGAGGTTTTTATCGAGGCCTCTTTTTTGTTGAGGCAGGAGGAGAAAACCACATGAAGAAGTTTGACGTTAAGACACTCGCTAAAATCGCTATTCTCGGAGCATTGTCATTTGTACTGATGATGATCGAATTCCCGCTTCCTTTTATCCCGCCGTTCTACAAGCTGGATTTCAGTGAAGTTGCTGTGCTGCTGGGCGGATTTGCAATCGGCTGGCTGCCGGCTGTATGTATCGAAGCACTGAAGATTGTGCTGAATCTGCTGTTTACCGGTTCGTCGACTGCGTATGTCGGTGAGATTGCCAATTTCTGCATCGGCTGTGCATTCTGCATTCCCGCGTCTCTGATCTATGCACATGAAAAGTCCAGAAACAATGCCCTGAAGGGACTGGTGATCGGTACGCTCTGCATGTGCCTGGCAGGTCTCATTCTCAACTATGCAGTGTTGCTGCCGGCTTATTCATACTTCTATAAGATGCCGATGGATGCACTGATCGGTATGGGTTCCGCACTGATTCCGCTGATTACCAACAGGCTGACATTTGTGCTGTTTGCGACCACACCGTTTAACCTCATCAAGGGTATTCTGGTGGGACTCGTTACGTTCCTGCTGTATAAGCACGTATCGCCGCTTCTTCATAAATGATTCCGGGATGGGTCTGTAACTGACTTCATTTCCGGTATCGTATGTTATAATGTTTTGGTTAATGGAGAAATCAGATTATGACCAGATATTCACGGACTTCAAAGTATGAAGATTTACGCAATAAACTCCAGAATGACAATGAGGGTGAAATTTCCACACCCAGTCTTTCTGCATTTGAAAAACGGCTGAACAGCATCAATGCCAATAATTTCAAGGCACCCTCATCATATACAGAGGATGATCACGATCCCATCCATGCAAGACGGCGGGAATATACGGAACAGCCGAAGCAGACTTCATTTGTCCAGGAAAAGGATGATGAAGACAGTGTTTCACTGAATACGCTGCCCCGTACGGATCACTTCGGAAGTGATTTCAGAAATGAATATCTGGATGAATACATTGATGAAGTCAGAAAGTACAATGCGGACAAAGGCTATGCATACAGCACTGATCCGCGTCTGAATATTCTGCACAGCATTCAGAACAACCAGAAGAAGACACCGCCCACCAAACCGTATCCGGATGAAGACAACCGTGTTACCACGGAGATTCCTTCTATGTCGGGACTGCAGGGCAGATTCGGCCGTCAGGAAGATACCAGACAGAACGTCAGGGAACGCAAAGAAGAGACGGCGGATATTCCGTTCTTCAGCAATGAACGTGCTAAAACCCAGGATTTCCCGTCCGTTGATCTGCCGGAGGAAGATACATATCACACCGGTACGATGACGAAAGAGGATATTGCGGCGGAAGTGCAGAATCTGATCCGTGAGCAGAATCCCGATACGGCACCCGATTTTGAAAAAACGGATGATCGTGAACTGAACTATCACTTCGCAGCTGAAAGAAATGCCAGACAGCAGCTTCTTAACGAAACATCACAGATGCGGGCACAGCTCGATGACTATGAAGACAATCTGTCCGAAGTCAACGATAAGATGAAGCGCACCAACCAGACACTGAATATTATTCTGATTGTACTGATTGTCGCTCTCGGTGCCGTGCTTGCGGTTGTACTGTACTGGATTATCAGTCTGAAAGGATTCTGAGTATGAAGAAGATCAATATTGCAATAGACGGCCCCAGTGCTGCAGGCAAGAGCACGGTTTCCAAAAGAGTGGCAGCTGCCCTGGGATATGTGCATCTTGATACAGGTGCCATGTACCGCAGCACAGCATGCAAGGCTCTGAGATGCGGAATTGCGCTTGATGATGAGCAGGCTGTCTGTGAAATGCTGAAAAATACCGAGATCGTGCTGACACCGGACGGCAAAGTATTGCTTGACGGAGAGGATGTTACATCCGCAATCCGCGAAGACGCTGTCAGTATGGCTGCCAGCAATGTTTCCAAGCATCCGCAGGTCAGAAGTGATCTCGTAGCCCGTCAGCAGAAGATGGCAGAGGACAAGGGATTTGTCATGGACGGCCGTGATATCGGTACGGTTGTGCTGAAGGATGCCGAACTGAAAATCTATCTGACTGCCTCCGTTGAAGCAAGAGCACAGCGCAGATATGACCAGAATGCCAGAGCAGGACTGGAACTGCAGCCGCTGGAAACAATCATGAAAGAGATTGCGGAACGTGATTATCAGGATATGCACCGTGAGGTATCACCGCTGCGCAAAGCAGATGATGCCATTGAGATTGATTCTTCCAATATGACCATTGAAGAAGAAGTTGATCAGATCCTGAAGCTTGCAGAGTCAAGGATGGAAGGGTGATACTGTGAGTTACGGAATTATCGCAATCGTTGGCAGGCCGAATGTCGGCAAGTCAACGATTTTTAACAGAATGGCCGGTGAGAGGCTTTCCATTGTGGAAGATACACCGGGTGTGACAAGAGACAGACTCTATGCAAAGTGTGCATGGCTGGACAAGGATCTGCGTCTGATTGACACCGGCGGTATTCAGCTGGCTGATCAGCCGTACCAGGAAGAGATCCGTGCGCAGGTGCAGATTGCCGTGGAAGAAGCAGATGTTATTCTGTTCCTTACCAGTGCCAAGACCGGTGTAACAGATGACGATCAGTATATTGCCGGTATTCTGCAGCGTTCAGGCAAACCGGTTGTGCTTGGAGTCAATATGGTTGATGACCAGGATAAACTGGCTGCCATATATGAATTCTATGCGCTTGGTGTCGGTGATCCGATTGCCTGCAGCGGCGTGCACGGTATCGGTATCGGTGATCTGCTGGACGCATGTGTTGCGGCAATTCCCGAAAAGCCGGCGGTTGAAGAAGAAGCAGGCATCCGCATCGCTGTCATCGGCGAACCGAATGTCGGCAAATCCTCCCTTGTAAATGCAATCCTCGGTGAACAGCGTGCCATTGTTTCCAATGAACAGGGCACAACCCGTGATGCCGTGGATACTCCGTTTGAGTATGAAGGCAGACCGTATGTCATTGTGGATACGGCCGGTATACGTAAACGGGGAAGGGTGTTTGAATCGGTAGAGAAGTATTCGGTTTTAAGAGCCATGGCTGCCATTGAACGCTCGGATGTGGCACTGTTTGTCATTGATGCGGAAGCAGGTATACGTGAGCAGGACAAGCATGTGGCAGGATATGCCAATGATGCCGGCAAACCGATTATCATCGTCGTCAACAAGTGGGATGCCATTGAGAAGGATGAGCATACCATGGTGACATATACGGAAAAGATCCGGAATGAGTTTGCTTATCTCTCGTATGCGCCGGTTATGTTTGTATCTGCCAAGACGGGTCAGCGTGTGAATACGATTCTGGACAGGGTAAACATGGTCTATGAGAATGCCTGCCGCAGGATTGCGACCAACGTTCTCAATGAAGTGATTGCGGATACCCAGATGACCACACCGGCTCCTGCCCGCAACGGCAAGCGTCTGCGCATCTACTATGCAACACAGGTAGGGGTGAATCCGCCGAAGTTCATGCTGTCGGTGAATGATCCCAAGCTGATGCATTTCTCATACCAGCGTTTCCTGGAAAACCAGCTGCGAGCGGCATTTGACTTCGAAGGCACACCGATCCAGATTGTCACCAGAAAGAAAATCAGTGAATGAGTAAAGGGCTGCTTCGGCAGCCTTTTGTTATGGGCAAAAAGAAAAGCTGCTTTTCAGCAGCTCTTCAGGTGTTATTCGTTCTCGTGGAAGACGCCGTTTTCATCCC
The DNA here is from genome assembly GCA_017459725.1 of Solobacterium sp. Classification (GTDB taxonomy): domain Bacteria; phylum Bacillota_I; class Bacilli_A; order Erysipelotrichales; family Erysipelotrichaceae; genus Bulleidia. The sequence continues at coordinate 59,177 of JAFUCL010000034.1, forward strand.
ACCAGCCGTTGTCCCAGTTCGGTTCTGCGACCGGTTTGTATGCTGCAACCGTACATGCATTCTGTTCGGTTCCGGAAACACCGCCGCATACTCTGACTTCACCCCAGAGGTCAGCAACCCAACCCTGGAAGTATCCGGTTTCACTGCCGATTTCACCGGCCTCATAACCGTCTGTATAGACATGTGCGTAGTAGTATTTTCCTTCAGCACCGCGCAGCCAGTTCAAATCAACAATACATGCTCCCCATTCATCAATGTTGTTTCCCCATTGATCGTGCAGGGATATGTTCTTCGAACCGCCGGCACATGTACTGTCATTGGAACCCCAGGAAACAGTCATATTGCCGTACTGGTCATAGGTAGCCGCAAGACCGAAGGAGGAGCTTTCGCTTTCCATTTCCGCTCTGATCTTGTTGTAGTCCGCAGCGCTGACAAGCGGCTGTGATTCAAGTCCTGCTTTGGATACTTCGGAAGTGATTCCGGCTCCGCCCGGCATCCAGTTCTCTACCTGAACATGCGGGAAGGAACCGTATACATATGTGGATTCAACCACATCGGCAGGTTTCTGCACACCCTGAGGGAGATCACCGTTCATGGTAGCTTCCTCAATATCAAGCAGGAGCTTATTGATGTTGCCCGGAATCTGCAGGCGTTCCTTCGCACTGGTGAAGTAGGTCTGCTTATCTGCGACGGCCATATCATAGCCGACCCATACTGCATTGGTGTAATGGCTGGTACTGGATACCATCCATTTGTCTTTCATTGCACCTTCGGGAATACCGTAGGACAGACCGTCTTTGCCCCAGTCGGTTGTACCGGTCTTGGCATAGACAGGGTAATCACGTTTGAGTATCTGCATCCAGTTGAAGTAAGGACCGCTGACGTTGTTTTCCATCAGCTGGCAGGTCAGATAGGCACTTCCCGAACTGAGCACTTTCTTGTTCTGGTTCTGCGGATAGTATTCCGTACCGTCCGTCATAACGATCTTGGAAACCGTATGCGGCTCATTGTACACACCGCCGTTGATAATCATGGCGTGGGCACCGGCCAGTTCCTTTACGGTTGTCTCGAACCAGGTACCGCCGATGGCAAAGCTGAGATGGAAGTTGTCATTGGTGATACGGCTGAAACCGATGTTCTGCATGTATGAGACAACTTTTTCTTTGCCGACCTTGTCGACGACACGCTGCAGTGTGAGAATAGCCGGAATATTCAGGGAGTAGGCAACTGCATCCTTCAGCTTGATATCGCCCGCATATTTGCCGGTCGCATTGACCAGCACCATACTCTCCATAGGATAGGTGATCGGTTTGTCGATCAGGATTTCATCCATGGAATAGCCCAGATGTTCAAAGGCAAGGGCATAGGAGAGCACCGGTTTGACAGAGGAACCAGGCTGTTTGTAGTTCATGGTAGCACGGTTCAGCAGACGGGCACCGTCATAGTTGCGGCCGCCGCCGATACCGACAATGGCACCGTTGCGGTTGTCCATTGCAATCATAGCTGTCTGCATCAGTTCATCCGGGAACGGAATGTCGCGTTCATCACGCTGGATGGCATCGATTTCCGACTGGATCGTCTGATTCAGATATGTATAGATTTCCATACCGCGGAAGGAAGGATCTGCACCGGTCAGAGCCTGTGCTTCTTCGATTGCCGCATCAATATAGGACTGGTATTCGGAATCTTCAGCTATGTCACGGTTCTCACCGACCAGAAGGTCTTCAACTTTAACAGCCTGGGCCAGAATCTTTTCTTCTTCGGTGATATATCCGTGGTAGTTCATCATGCGCAGAACTTCGTTGCGCCGTTCTGTCGCTGCATCAAGGTAATAGTAGGGGTTGTAGCCGTTCGGCAGGTTGATGATACCCGCCAGCATGGCTGATTCCGGAAGATTGAGGGCATTGCAGTCCTTTCCGAAATAATAGAGGGAAGCTTTCTGAACACCGCGGACATGACCGCCGAAGTTCAGTCTGTTCATATACAGCTGGAATATTTCTTTCTTGTTCAGCAGCTGTTCCAGTTTAATGGCCAGCCAGATCTGCTGTACTTTATAATCAATGCTTTTCTTGCGCTCAACCGAGGAGTCGCCGGCATCGGTGGTAAAGTAGGTATTCTTGACCAGCTGCATCGTAAATGTTGAACCGCCCTGACCGAAGTCATGGTTCTTCAGGTTTTCAATCGCCGCTTTGGTAAAGCGGGGGATATCAAAACCGAAATGACTGAAGAAGCGGGAATCCTCGATGGACAGGAAGGCATCAACCAGACTTTCCGGACAGCTGTCATACGTGATATTCTCACGCAGATAGACGCCGATTTCCGTAATCATGTTTCCCTGATCATCGTAGATCCTTGAGGATTCCTCACTGATAAAGTCAGATACCTTAAGCTCGGGGGCATCTTTCAGCATACCGTTTACGATATTGAGACCGACTGCGCCGACCGCGATCATCGCAACCAGCAGCAGAACCACAATCGTCGTACGGACCTTCAGCCAGAAGTATCTGCGCCGTGCTTTCTTGGCAGCCTTTTCACGCTTGTATGTTTCACTGGGATCCTCGTGTACGATGTTGTATACCTTGGTTTCCTCGCCCTTGAGAGCAGTGGTGTTATGAGGCACCGCATGTTCCACAGGCTGTTTCAGTTTTTTTGTTTGTTCATTCAGCTTGTCTTTTTCTTCCATAATTCACTCTCCGCAGAATGCCACAATATATTACCATATATTGGCCGGAAATCCTATTGTTTGAACCGTACAGACAGATTATTAAGAATAATAACTGCCCTGATATCTTATGGGATGATAAGGGGAAAAGCAGAATCCGCACTGTGCCATTCATGATAAAATGTCTGTATGACAGTTCATCTGCATGTCCGGAGTGCCAATTCACTCCTTGAAAGCACGGTCAGAATCAATGAATACACTGCATATGCTGCCAAACAGGGTGCTGTATATGCGGCTTTGACCGATCACAATGTGCTGCACGGTGCTGCAGCTTTTCTGCATGCCTGCCGCAGTAACGGACTAAAACCCATCATCGGCATGGAAACGGACTGTATGTATCACGATCAGATCATACCGTTTCTTCTGCTGGCCAAGGACAATGCCGGATACCGGGAACTGATTCGTCTCAGCAGTCTGATCAATGACGGCCGCGGATACTGCCTCATGGAAGAGATGAAACAGTATTCTTCGCACTGCTTTATCATCGCTTACGGTGAAGGCGGCTGGTTTGACAGTGAGCTGATTGCGGAAGATGCCGGTGCTGTGGCAGAGAAGATCCGTATCATGCGCAGTGAACTGGGCGAATTTGATGTTGCACTGTCGTATCAGGAAGCTTCGTTGTGGAAAATGAAGAATGATCTGCTGCGGCGTATCTGTGCAAGACTCTCCGTGCATACCTGTGCACTGAATAAAATCTATTATTTAAAGAAGGAAGATGCGGCTGCTTACCGTATTGTCTGCGGAATCCGCACCCAGAAGACCCTGCAGGATCAGACCCTGCCGAAAGTAACCGGACGGTATTACCTGACCAATGAAGAGATGGCATCCCTGTATACGGAAGAAGATCTGCGCCGTACGGATGAGATTGCGGAAGGGTGTCTCGCTGACTTTGAACTGACGCCGACATCACTGCCTGCTTTTCCCGTTCCTTCAGAGCTCACCAGTGAACAGTACCTGACCCAGCTGTGCCTTGCAGGATTACGCAAACGCACCGGCGGACATCCATCGGCTGCGTATGCGTCCAGGCTGAAATACGAGCTCTCCGTGATTGCCCAGATGCACTTTGAGGACTATTTCCTTATTGTGTATGACTTTATCCGCTATGCCCGCACAAAGGATATCTATATCGGACCGGGCAGAGGCAGTGCGGCCGGTTCGCTGGTGGCATACTGTCTCGGCATTACGCAGGTGGATCCTTTGAAATACCATCTGCTGTTTGAACGTTTCCTGAATCCCGAACGTGTCTCCATGCCGGATATTGATACCGATATCCCCGACAACCGCCGCCAGGAGGTTATTTCATACGTATATGAGAAGTACGGTGAAGACCATGTGGCCAATATCGTGACGTTCGGAACGCTTGGCGCAAGACAGGTGATCCGTGATGTCGGCAAGGTGATGAATATACCGCAGAGAGACATTGATCTTCTCAGCAAGACCATTCCCGCCGCACCCGGCATGACGCTGGCAGCTGCCATGAAGCAGAGCACGAGACTCCGTGAGCTCGTGAATGCCGAACCGAAATACAAAACGCTGTTTGAGGAATCCATGAAGCTGGAAGGTCTGCCAAGACACGCCTCCGTGCATGCGGCAGGCATTGCCCTGAGCCGTCTGCCTCTGCAAGACATCATCCCGACCATGCGTCTGAATGAAGGCATACGCACAAGCCAGTTCACGGCGGAATACCTGGAAGAGCGCGGTCTTATCAAGATGGATTTCCTTGGTCTGCGCAATCTGACGATCATTGATGATATTGTCACCCAGATCAAAGCGGAGAATCCGGAATTCCAGATCATGGCAATTCCCCTGGATGACAGGGAAACATACCGTGTCTTTGAACAGTGCGATACAACCGGTATATTCCAGTTTGAGTCTGAAGGTATGAAGAACCTGATCCGGAAGATGAAGCCATCATGTTTTGAAGATGTCGTTGCTGCACTGGCATTGTTCCGTCCTGCCTCCATGGAGAGCATTCCGCTCTATCTTGAAAACAAAGCAAACCCCGCTGCCATCAAGTATCCGGCAGAGGTGCTGAAACCGGTTCTTGCGGAAACATACGGTGTGATGGTGTATCAGGAACAGGCTATGATCACGGCCGAACTCGTAGCCGGCTTCTCACTCGGCAGGGCGGATGTGCTGCGCAAAGCCATGTCCAAGAAGAAAGAGAAGGACCTGGAAGCACTGCGCGATGAATTCATGCGCGGCAGTCTGCGCAACGGATATACAAAGGAAACGGCAGAACAGCTGTTTGATCTGGTGAGCAGATTCGGCGGCTACGGCTTCAACAAGTCACATGCGGTTGCCTACGGTCTGATTGCCTACCAGATGGCATATCTCAAAGCCAACTATCCCGATAAGTTCTATGCCTCGCTGCTGAACAGCGTCATCGGTGATGAGAACAAGACCGCACAGTATATAGATGAGTGCAGAAGAAGAGGCATTACCGTGCAGGGACCGGATGTAACGGCCAGCACAAACAGCTATACGGCATCGGAGAAGAGATTGCTGATGCCGATTGCCGCGGTAAAAGGTGTCGGCTTTCATGCCGGTGAGATCATCATTGCGGAGCGCAGTGTGAAGCCGTTCGAGGATTTCTTTGATTTCGTATCCCGGTGTGCTGTGCATAAAATCAGCAGACGTATCATCGAAAGTCTGATCGGCAGCGGCGCCCTGGATGCCTTCGGGTATAACCGGACAACACTGCTCGGAGGCCTCGATGATGCGCTGAATTACGCAGATCTTGTCCGTATTGAACAGGACGGACAGATTTCCATCAATCTCGGTCTGGTATCCAAACCGATGCTGGTCAGAAGACGCGATATAGCGCAGGAGATCAGCGAGAACGAGAAGAAGGCCCTGGGGTTCTATTTCGGACCGCATCCGATCGTTGAGATGCGCCGTGAATACAATATCCATCTCCCGTCATTGATTGCCCTGAAGAACCGCACCGGACCGGTGGAGGGCTTTGCAATGATCGACAGTGTCAGGGAGCACCGTACAAGAAAAGGTGATCTGATGGCATTTGTGAAGCTGATGGATGAGACGGATGAACTGAACTATCTGGTCATGCCGCGTCTGTATGCACAGAAAGGAAACCTTTTAACTAAGGGACGATATATTATGTTCCGTGGTAAAATGCAGGAAGATGCATCATGCATTGCGGATTCCTTCGGGTTCCTGAATGAAAAAGAGAGGTAAATGATATGGCACGTATTCTTATTGTGGATGATGAAAAGAATATCCGGGAAGTTGTGCGTGAATATGCGCAGCTGAACGGTTATGAGACAGACGAAGCGGCAGACGGCGTGGAAGCGCTGAATCTTGTCCGTGAAAAAGAATATGACTGTATCATTCTGGATATCATGATGCCCCGTCTTGACGGTTATTCCGCATGCAAGGAAATCAAAGCAATCCGTTCGGTGCCGATCATTATGCTCAGTGCCAGACAGGAAGAGTATGACAAGCTGCTCGGTTTTGAGCTTGGTGTGGATGACTACGTCGTAAAGCCGTTCTCACCGAAGGAGCTGATGGCGCGCATCAAGGTTGTTCTGGACAGAACGTACAAGACAAAGACAGACCGGCAGATTCTCAGTTTCGGCGGTCTTGTGATTGATATTGAAGGCAGAAGCGTTACCGTTGACGGGGAGAAAGTGAATCTCACACCGAAGGAGATCGATCTGCTGATCTACTTTGCCAAGCATCCCAATATTGCGCTTTCCCGCAACAAGCTGCTTGAAGAAGTATGGAATTATGATTACTACGGTGATGACCGTACGGTTGATGCGCATGTCAAAATGCTCAGACGCAATATCGGTCCGTACCGTGACTTTATAGTGACTGTCAGAGGAATGGGGTATAAGTTTGAAGCTTGATCGCCACGGCATACGGTTTACACTCTGGCTGTTCTTTGTTCTGTTTTCGGCCGCAACCGTACTGGTGCTCGGTATTCTGCAGTTCTCACTGATCAAACCGTATTACCGCAACAACCAGATCCGGACGGTACAGCATGTATCCGAAGAAATACAGCGGTACATAATCGATCAGAACGGAAGCAGTTCCAGTGTCTCCAAAGCCACCCAGCTGACCGTTGACAACACTGTCTGTGTCACTATTTATAACGATGCAGGCAAAGTTGTCTATGATGCGGACAGTCTTGGCAGCGGCTGTGTTTTTCATGCGCCTGTTTCGGCTACCCAGAACGCACCGGTATCCATGCGCAGCGGCCCGGATCTGAAGAAGTATCTGCAGGACAATGACGGGGAATGCAGCATAAACCTGGTCAATACAAGGACTCAGCAGGAAATGGTCGTCTACGGCCGCACCATACGGGGACAGCTCGGCAACTTCTATGTCTTTGTAAACTCACCGCTTGAACCGGTTGACAATATCATCAGTTTCTTCTCCCAGCAGTATGTGCTGTATACGATCATTATTGTTATCGTTGCTTCGATCGTATCGATCTTCTTCTCAGGCAATCTGACAAGACCCATCGTGCGTATGAAGCAGGAAGCGGAAAAGCTGCAGCAGGCGGACTACAGTGCGCATTTTGAAGGCGGCGGGTTCACAGAGACCAAAGACCTTGCCAGAAACCTGAACAATGCGACAGAGAAGCTGTCCAAGATCGATGAGCTGCGCAAAGACCTGATTGCCAATGTATCCCACGATATCAAAACACCGCTGACCAGCATCCGTGCCTATGCGGAAATGATCAAGGATATCTCGGGTGATATACCGGCTAAGCGTGATGAGCATCTGGATGTCATCATTGGGGAAACTGATTATCTGAATCATCTGGTTACGGATATGAGCGAGCTTTCAAGGATGCAGTCAGGCAACTACGTACTGAAGCTCAGCAACTTTGATCTGGCCCAGAAGATACGGGAAGTCGTTGCCATGAACGATGTCATGATCCAGGAAAGCAGACTGAACGTATATGTGGATACACCGCAGCAGCTGACCGTTTATGCGGATGAGATCAAGATCGCCCAGGTCATCAACAACTATCTGACCAATGCCATCAAGCATTCCCGTGAAGGCAGTCATATCTGGCTTAAGGCATTCCGCAAGAGTGATGAAGAGACGATACGGTTTGAAATAGAGGATGAAGGCGAAGGCATCAAAGCCGAGGATATTCCATATATCTGGGACAGATACCAGAAATCCAGCCGGTCTTTCTCCCGCAGTATGACCAATACAGGTCTCGGTCTTTCCATTGTCAAAGCCATTCTTGATTCCCATCATGCGGCATACGGGGTCGAATCGGAACTGGGCAAAGGTTCAACATTCTGGTTTGAGATCTCCCAGCCGCAGGAACCCGAGGAAATGGAGGACGATGATGCGTGAGGATTATCTGCCGGGAACACCGTATACAATCCTGCAGAATCCGCAGCTGTATCAGATGAACAGCGACAGTGAACTCCTGGGTCAGTTCATCCGTGTCAGACACGATGATCATGTGCTTGATATCGGATGCGGTTCAGGGGTTTTAATGCTGTATGCACTTCAGCAGAAACCGGCATCTGTCTGCGGGATCGATCTCTTTCCGGAAATCACCGAAGCTGCCCGCATAAACATAGAGCGCAATGGTCTTGAAGCGGAACTGTATACGGGAAGGGTGCAGGACTTTGTGCATGAACGTTTTGATCTGATCATCTGCAATCCTCCGTATTTCAGCAATCCCAATCCGCAGCTGCACAGTGAATCAAAGTACATTGATGCGGCCAGGCATGATACACATCTGACCATCGAAGAACTCTTTGCGGCTGTTTCAAGGCTGCTGAAACAGAAGGGCAGATTTGCGGTCGTATACAGACCGGAGGGAATGAACCGGATCATGCATGCGGCATACAGCCAAGGTATGTGTCCTGCCGTCATCCAACCGGTAAGAGATATAAAGAAGAACAAAATTCGTACGGTCCTGATGGAATATGTCTTCGGAACAAACAGGGATACGGAATTCAGAATACCGTTGGAAATATAATTGTTAGTCATTTATAACTTGGCATTGACTTTGAACGTCGGTTAGTTTAATCTAATAATGTTAGATTCAGCTAACTATTTTGCTGCGGGAGGTCATACGATGATGCCTTTATATCTGGCAAAAACAGGTGAACAGAACATTGTGCAGCGCATCGGCGGCGGACCGGAGACCAAGAAACATCTTGAAGATCTCGGTTTTGTGGTCGGCGGAACTGTAACGATTGTGTCTGAAATCGGCGGTAATCTGATCGTCAACGTCAAGGAATCCAGAGTCGCAATCGACAAGGTCCTTGCGTCCAAAATCATGATTTAGGAAGGGGAGAATAAAATGACACTGCGTGATGTAAAAATCGGCGATACCGTGACTGTAAAGAAACTGACAGGCGAAGGTGCAGTCAAGAGAAGAATCATGGACATGGGAATCACCAAGGGAACTACTGTTTATGTACGTAAAGTTGCTCCGCTGGGAGATCCGATCGAAGTGACAGTCCGCGGATATGAGCTTTCAGTCCGTAAAGCAGACGCGGAAATGATCGAAGTGGAATAAATTTTTCGGCAACAGTTAGATTTTGCTAACCAAAGGAGATAGAAGGTAATGTCTGATAAGAATATTGTAATTGCACTTGCGGGTAACCCGAACAGCGGTAAAACGACCCTGTTCAATGCCCTGACCGGATCCAATCAGTTTGTCGGTAACTGGCCGGGTGTCACAGTTGAAAAGAAGGAAGGACGTCTCAAGAAGCATGATGATGTCATGATCGAGGACCTTCCCGGTATCTACAGTCTTTCACCTTATACACTTGAAGAAGTCGTATCCAGAAACTTCCTGATTGATGAAAAGCCGGATGCGATTCTGAATATTGTCGACGGTACAAACCTTGAGCGTAACCTGTACCTGACAACACAGCTGCTTGAACTGGGTATTCCGGTTGTCATTGCGGTTAACATGATGGACGTTGTCCGCAAGAACGGCGACAGCATCAAGATCAAGGAGCTCTCTGACAAGATCGGCTGCCCGATCGTTGAAATCTCCGCTCTGAAGCAGGAGAAGATCATGGACGCAGCTGAGGCAGCCATCAAGGCGGCTAAAGAAGGAAAGAAGATTCCTGCCCATCAGTTCAGCGGACCGGTTGAACATGCAATTGCGCATATCGAAGAAACCGCTCTTGCAAATATTCCTGAAGAAGGCAAGCGCTGGTATGCCGTCAAGCTGTTTGAACGTGATGACAAGGTGCTGGCAAAGCTGAACCTTTCCTCAGATGTTCGTGAAAAGCTTGAGACGGAAATCAAAAAGGCAGAAAAGGAACTGGATGATGACAGCGAAGCCATCATTACCAATGAAAGATATCTGCTCATTGCCGATCTGCTTAAGGGTGTCTATACAAAGAGCGGCGCCGGCGAGATGAGCATCTCTGATAAGATCGACCGTATCGTTACCAACCGCTGGCTGGCACTTCCGATCTTCGCAGCCATTATGTGGCTTGTATACTTCATCTCGGTAACAACAGTCGGTACCTGGGTAACAGACTGGACCAATGACGGACTCTTCGGAGACGGCTTCTATCTGTTCGGAAACGGCAGAGCTGAATTCGATGATGCCATGAACGCATATTATGCAGAGAATGTCTTCACCGAGGAGGTCAAGACGAAGGTTGCCGGTGCCGTTGAGGCAGGCATTACCGGTGCCGATGAAATTCAGGCTGCTGTCGAAGAGGGCGACTACGGTGCCTTTGATGAAGCATATGGCTCCTATGGCGATGAGCTTGCGGAAAAGGCTGACGGTAAATACGATATCGCTGATGTCGTTGAAGCAGCTACAGGTGAAGATGCCGAAATGCCGGCCAATGAAGACTATGGCACATGGGTGCCGGGTGTTCCGGTCGTTGTAGAAAGACTGCTCGATGCAGTGCACTGCAATGACTTCCTGAAGTCACTGATTCTTGATGGTATCGTTGCCGGTGTCGGTGCAGTTCTCGGATTTGTTCCGCAGATGTTCGTCCTGTTCATCTTCCTGGCATTCCTTGAAGCATGCGGCTATATGGCACGTATTGCCTTCGTTATGGACCGTATCTTCCGTAAGTTCGGTCTTTCCGGCAAATCCTTCATCCCGATGCTCATCGGTTCAGGATGCGGCGTGCCGGGTGTCATGGCTTCCCGTACGATTGAAAACGAACGTGACCGCCGTATGACGATCATGACCACTACATTCATTCCCTGCGGCGCTAAGCTGCCGATCATCTCCCTGATTGCGACCGCTCTCTTCGGCGGAAGCGCATGGGTAGGCACAAGTGCATACTTCCTCGGTATTGCTGCAATCGTTATCTCCGGTATCATGCTGAAGAAGACCAAGATGTTTGCCGGCGATCCTGCACCGTTCGTTATGGAACTTCCTGCTTACCACTGGCCGACAGTCGGCAACATTCTGAGATCCATGTGGGAGCGCGGCTGGTCCTTCATCAAGAAGGCAGGCTCCATCATCCTGCTCTCCTCCATCGTTATCTGGGCCGGTTCAACCTTCGGCTGGACTGACGGTGCCTTCGGATGGAATCCGGATATCGAACTTGAAAACAGTGTTCTCGGTGTGATTGGTAATGCGGTCAAGTGGATCTTCGCTCCGCTCGGCTTCGACTCCATCAAGGCTACCATCGCTACAGTTATGGGTCTTGTTGCCAAGGAAGAAGTTGTCGGTGTCTTCGGTGTCCTTGACTTTGAAGGCATGACAAAACTCGCCGGTTACTCATTCCTGGTATTCAATCTGCTGTGTGCTCCTTGCTTCGCAGCAATCGGTGCCATCAAGCGTGAAATGAACAATGCGAAGTGGACGTGGTTTGCAATTGGTTACGAATGCCTGTTTGCATATGCTGTTGCGCTGATCATTTATCAGCTCGGCAGACTGTTCACAGGCGGCGGATTCGGTCTCTGGACTATTGTTGCAGTCGTTGTACTGGCAGCTATAATCTACCAGCTGTTCCGTCCGTACAAGGAAGCAACCCATCTTACTTCTGCTAAGTGAGGTATTAAGAATGACTAAATATACAGCGGTTATTGAGGGCATGTCATGTTCCATGTGTGAAGCACATATAAATGATGTGATCCGGGCAGAATTCAAAGTAAAGAAGGTCAAGTCAGACCGTAAAAGCAATACTGCTGTAATCATTGCGGAAGACGGTGCCGTAGACGAGGAAAAACTCGCTGCGGCAATCGCCCGCATAGGTTATACTTATAAAGGTCTGAGCAGTGAACCCTATGTAAAAAGGGGACTGTTCGGCTGATTGCATTAAGTATTTGACGAATAACTGAAAAATTGGTATTATACTCGCGTTATATGCCTCCGGTGGAGGTCTGTAACCGCTCGAACAAGGGTTTAAAGAACATATTGTCCCCTTAACGGCGCGTCTTAAGATAAGAAGTCGGGAGGTGTATTGAATGTACGCAATTATCGAAACAGGCGGAAAACAGCTTAAGGTTGAAAAAGACCAGACAATCTATGTAGAGAAGCTCAATGCTGAACCGGATACAGAATATGTATTCGACAAGGTTGTTCTCGTCTCTGATGCCGCAACTAAGATCGGCACACCGTATGTGGACGGTGCTAAGGTCACTTGCAAGGTCATCAAGCACGGCAAGGAAAAGAAGATCCATATCTTCAAGTACAAGCAGAAGAAGGGATCCACACGCCGCCGTCAGGGTCACCGTCAGCCGTATACAGCACTGACAGTTGTCTCTATCGAGGCTTAAGCAAATGATTCAGATTCGCGTTGAGCAGCATGACCAGAAGATTGTTCTGATGAAGATCAGCGGACATGCCTATACGGCAGATCCCGGTAAAGATCTGGTATGTGCAGCGGTAAGCGCGATCGCATTCGGTCTGTGCAATGCACTGGACCTGATGCGCCAGCCCTGTGAATGTTCCGCAGAGAACAATACGGTCCTGATCAAAGTACAGCAGTCTACAGATACTGCCGAAACCATACTCAGAACGGGACTCATTCAGCTGCAGACAGTAGAAGAAGTACACAGGGATGCAGTACAAATTCACATATTGGAGGTGTAATACGATGAAATTCACATTGGATATTCAGTTCTTCGCAAGTAAGAAAGGTGTCTCTTCCACAAAGAACGGACGTGATTCCGCAGGCCGCAGACTCGGAGCTAAGAAGGCTGACGGAGAGTTCGCTACTGCTGGTTCCATTCTGTATCGTCAGAGAGGAACAAGAATCTTCCCGGGCGAGAATGTAAGCCGCGGCGGTGATGACACTCTGTTCGCTACTGCAGACGGTATCGTTAAGTACGAGCGTCTCGGCAAGAACAAGAAGAAAGTTTCCGTTTATCCTGCTGCTTAATCAGATTTACAGGCTCCTGATCATTCAGGAGCTTTTTTAGGAAAGGAGGCGCTACTACGTGATCGATTTTGTTCACATCAAAGTTAAAGCCGGAGACGGCGGCAAAGGTGCCGTTGCTTTCAGACATGAAAAGTATTACCCGAACGGCGGTCCTTTCGGCGGTGACGGAGGCCGCGGCGGCAATATATACTTCGAAGTTGATACCAACGAAACCACGCTTATCAAACTCCGTTATACAAAGTCCCTGAAAGCCGGCAACGGCGGCAACGGCATGACGAAGAAAATGCACGGCAAGGACGGTGAGGATGTCACGGTCAAGGTACCGCTCGGTACAATGATCCGCAACGCAGCGAACGGTGATCTGCTCGCTGATCTGACCAAACCGCACCAGATTGCATTGATTGCAAGAGGCGGCAAAGGCGGACTCGGCAATGTGCACTTTGCGACAGCCCGCAACAGCGCTCCCGAATATGCCCAGCCCGGTGAAATCGGTGAAAGCCTGGAGCTGCAGATCGAACTGAGACTGCTCGCAGATGCTGGACTGATCGGTTTCCCGTCGGTAGGCAAATCCACATTTCTGTCGGTTGTGACAAATGCAAAACCGGCGATTGCGGAGTATCCGTTTACGACACTGGAACCCAATATCGGTGTCGTTGAACTGCCTGATGAGCGCAGCTTTGTGCTGGCGGATATGCCGGGTCTGATCGAAGGTGCAAGTGACGGCAAAGGCCTCGGACATGAGTTCCTGCGTCATATCAGACGCTGCCGTGTACTCATTCATATTGTCGATATGAGCGGTGAGAACCAGGATCCCATCGATGCCTACAGAATCATCAATGAAGAACTTTCCAAGTACGATATCGATCTGGAGAACAAGACACAGATCGTTGTTGCGAATAAGATGGATGATGAGAACGCTCCCGTATATCTCGAGTGGTTCAAAGAAGCTTATCCGGATCTTAAGATCTACGAAGCCAGCACCCTGACCCACCAGGGTCTCAGTGAGATTCTCTACGCTGCCATGGATGCGATTTCCGAAGCGAGAAAGGCTGAAGAAGAGCAGACAGAGCACGAAGAAGTTGTTGTCTACCGCTATGAACCGAAGCGTCCCGATTTCGAGATCGTCAATCTCGGCAATCATCGCTGGAAGGTTGAAAGCGACAAGATCGACAGACTGGCTGAACAGGTTGATTTTGACAAAGATGAAGATACATATCAGTTTGCGATGACCCTGCATAAGCTCGGCATTGACACTGCGCTCTATGAGGCGGGTGCCCGTGACGGTGATCAGGTAATTGTCGGAACATATATCATGGACTATACGGAATAGGAGCGGCGATATGATTGCATTTATCCGCGGAACAGTCGCATCGTACGGTGCAGACTGGGCTGTTATTGAAAATCACGGCATGGGATGGAAGGTATTCTATCCGCATACGGAACAGCTGCGTCTGTCGCAGGAAGTGACAGTATACACATATATGCATATCTCCGAGAATGATGCTGCTCTGTACGGCTTCGCAAGCCCCGAGGAACAGGATCTGTTCCTGAAGCTGATCAACGTCAAGGGACTCGGTCCGAAGACAGCCGTTACCATGCTTTCCCGCAGTTCCATGGAACATCTTGTGACATCCATTGAACAGGGTGATGTTGCGGCTCTTAAGAGCATTCCGGGCATCGGTGCCAAAACGGCAAGTCAGATCATCCTGGATCTCAAAGGCAAACTGGTGGAGAGTGCTGATAAGTCTCTGAAGCTGTCTCCGGAAATCGAAGATGCTCTGGAAGCACTGAAGAATCTCGGATACAAGCAGGGAGAACTCAACCAGGCTGCGAAAGCTATGAGTGAGCAGAAAGGCCTCAGAGCAGATGAGTATCTTAAGTTCGGCCTTCAGTATCTGATGAAAAAGAAAGTAGGTGGATGAGATGGATGAAGCAAACCGTCTTCTCTCAGCTGATATACAGCCGGATGATGAAGAAGAATCCATACGCCCGCAGTATCTGAAGGATTATGTCGGTCAGGACAGTCTCAAGGATAACCTCAGAATCTTTATCAAAGCAGCCCTGCAGCGCAATGAAGCACTTGACCACGTGCTTCTCTACGGGCCGCCGGGACTCGGTAAAACAACCCTTGCGCATATCCTCGCAAATGAGATGAATTCCAGAATCAGAATTGCTTCCGGACCAAGTATTGAAAAGGGCGGCGATCTTGCGGCGATTCTCTCCGTGCTGGAACCGGGTGATGTGCTGTTCATTGATGAGATTCACAGACTTCCCAAAGTGGTTGAGGAAGTGCTGTATCCGGCCATGGAGGACTTCGTAATTGATGTCATGGTCGGCAAGGAAAACGGGGCCCGCAGTGTCCGTCTGGATCTGCCGCCGTTCACCCTGGTCGGCGCAACCACACGTGCCGGAGATCTTTCCGCACCGCTGCGTGACCGTTTCGGTATTGTCTCAAAACTCGAATACTACACGAATGAACAGCTGGCGAGCATCATCAGACGTACGGCAAGAGTTCTCGGTGTGGAGATCGAGGATGACGCTGTAATAGAACTGGCCAAGCGCAGCCGCGGCACACCGCGTATTGCCAACAGACTGCTGCGGAGAATCCGTGACTTTGCCCAGGTTCTCAATGACGGTGTAATTACAAAAAAACTGGCCCAGGATTCTCTGGACCGTCTGCATGTCGATTCACTCGGTCTTGATGATGTCGATATCCGTTACCTGAAGGGTATCATTGAGCGCTATCACGGCGGACCGGTCGGTCTTGAAGCACTGGCTACTGCCATCAGTGAAGAGACTACAACGCTGGAGGATGTATACGAACCGTATCTGATCCAGATCGGCTTTGTAAACCGCACCAGCCGCGGCCGTATCGCAACGGAGAAGGCTTATCAGCATCTCGGCATTGCGCATAACGGAACACTGTTCTAAACGCGTCTGAACGTGCGTTTCCTTATTGAACGCTTAACCATTTCTCTGTAGGAGGCGCCTTTGCACCAGGCATGGGCATCCTCCAGACTGAATATTACTGGCTGCCTGCTGTGGATATCCGCGGCAGGTTTTTCTGCGTCTTCCGTAAGAATGACGATGCGTGTTTCATTGTCTATACGCCGTCCGAAACAGGCAAGATACGCTGTATTTTCCGGTATTGTGAAGTAGTATTTGTGCCGGGGTGACTGACTCCATTCGTAGTATCCGCTGGCAGGTATGCAGCAGGGGAAGCTGCCGGCAAAGAAAGGTGAGGTATCTGCCGTCTCACTGCGCGCATTGATGATGAGTTTTCCATCATCCTTTTCATACCCCCAGACAGCAACTGACAGTCCGAATTTCTGTGATACGGGATCCCATACACCGGCCAGGACACGCTGGGAAGGGAAGACTTCGAAAAGTGAAAGCTGCCTGAATGTATCCTCAGGCAATGTCCTTTCAGCCGCTTCGATCATCTTCCGGATCTCCTGATTGCTTTCGTCAAAAAACAGATATCTTCCGCACATACACATATTCTAGCAAACAGTTGCCTAAGAGATTGTACCGTTTTAAAATAATGGCATGGCAAAAAGGAAGAGAACAGAACTCGATAAAGTCAAACAGAACTATGTACTGACCGTGTTTGCGGTATACATGGGATTTTTCCTGGTTTCCTTTTTCATCGTCAGTATTTTCCTGACCATATTCCAGGCACATCCGTATGTGCTTCTGGCTGCTGCGATTATGCTGATGCTGGCGGGTATCCTGTTTGCCGACCGTGTTGTCAATCACACGATGAAAGACCGCTTCATAATCAAATAATGCATTGAAATAACCGTTCTGAATGGTATAATTCCTGTATCGGCCGGGATTGGGATAAACCTTTCACTGCGTGAAGTCAAGAGAGTCTTCGTATGGTGCGAGAAGATCTTCACAGAAAGCATGTCACCCATGAGCCTGTTCTCTGAGCTGCGGCAGGAGAACACGTGTATACGCGTTAAGTATTCGAGAAGCAAGTAAGGTGGTACCACGCACACAGCGTCCTTTCATAGGGACGTTTTTTTTCGGAGGGAAATATGAAAGAGAATCTGTCACAGAAGTATGATCACCATCAGGTGGAAGAAGGCAAGTATGACAACTGGGTCAACAAAGGCTATTTCACTGCCGGTGACAAATCAAAGGATCCGTTTACAATCGTGATCCCGCCGCCCAATGTTACCGGTATTCTGCATATCGGACATGCATGGGACAATACGCTGCAGGATATCATATCCAGATACAAGCGTATGCAGGGATACGACATGCTTTATCTGCCCGGTATGGACCATGCCGGTATTGCTACACAGGCAAAGGTAGATGAAAGACTGAAGAATGAGGGTATTTCAAGGTATGATATCGGCCGTGAAAAATTCCTCGAACGGGCATGGGAATGGAAAGCTGAATATGCCGCAACCATCCGCAAACAGTGGGCTAAACTCGGCAATTCTCTGGATTACTCACGCGAACGCTTCACCATGGATGAAGGCTTCAATGCGGCAGTGCGTCATGTCTTTGTTACGCTCTATAACGAAGGCCTGATTTACCGCGGCTGGAGAATCATCAACTGGGACCCTGAAGCAAGAACAGCCCTCAGTAATATCGAAGTCTATTACCAGGATGATCCCGGTAAAATGTATTACTTCAACTATAAGGTTGTTGAAACTGGTGATACCTTCACGGTTGCGACCACAAGACCGGAAACCATGTTCGGTGATGTCTGCGTCGTCGTCAATCCGACCGATGAGCGCTTCACGGATCTGATCGGCAAGCATGCCATCAATCCTGCCAACGGCGAAGAGCTGCCCATTATCGCAGATGACTATATCGATAAGGAATTCGGAACAGGTGCCATGAAGTGCACACCTGCGCATGACCCCAACGACTATGCGATTGCGGAAAGACACGGTCTTCCCAAACCCATCTGCATGAATCCGGACGGAACTATGAATGCACTGGCCGGTGAATATGAAGGTCTCGACAGATATGAATGCCGTGAGCTTGTCACCAAGCGGATCGAAGAGCAGGGCAACCTGGTCAAGATCGAAGACATCATGCACAACGTCGGACACTCCGAAAGAACACACTGTGTTGTTGAGCCGTATCTCTCCGAACAGTGGTTCGTAAAGATGAAGCCGCTCGCTGATGATGTCCTCAAGAACCAGGAAGATCCGGATCAGAAGATCACATTCTATCCTGAACGCTTTGAAAAGACATTCGTACAGTGGCTTGCCAATATTGAGGACTGGTGCATCTCCAGACAGCTCTGGTGGGGACACAGAATCCCGGCCTGGTATCATAAGGAAACCGGTGAGATCTATGTCAGTGAAGAAGATCCCAAGGATCCTGAAAACTGGATCCAGGATGAAGATGTCCTTGATACATGGTTCTCCAGTGCCCTGTGGCCGTTTGCGACACTCGGCTGGCCTGAGGATACAGATGATCTGAAGCGTTACTATCCGACCTCCACCATGGTTACCGGATATGACATCATCTTCTTCTGGGTTGCACGTATGGCTTTCCAGGCAAGACATTTCACCAAGGACCGTCCGTTCAAGGATGTTCTGATTCACGGTCTGATCCGTGATGAGCAGGGCAGAAAGATGTCCAAGTCACTCGGCAACGGTATTGATCCGATGCAGGTCATTGATCAGTACGGTGTTGATGCACTGCGTTTCTTCCTGACCACCAACAGCACACCGGGCCAGGATATGCGTTATATCGACCGC
Organism: Solobacterium sp.; assembly: GCA_017459725.1. Lineage (GTDB taxonomy): Bacteria > Bacillota_I > Bacilli_A > Erysipelotrichales > Erysipelotrichaceae > Bulleidia. The sequence goes on from JAFUCL010000034.1 coordinate 77,953, forward strand.
AAGGTTGAAGCAGCCTGGAACTTCATCAACAAGCTCTGGAACGCATCCAGATTTGTCCTTATGAATCAGCCTGATGATATGAAGGTCGAAGACATTGATCTTACGAATCTCTCACCGGCAGACAGATGGATCATGGCCAAACTCAATGGTACGATCCGTCACGTCACCGAGAACAACGAGAAGTATGAATTCGCTCTTGTCGGCAATGAGCTGTATTCATTTGTATGGGATGATTTCTGCAGCTGGTATATCGAGCTCAGCAAGGCTTCGCTGTCCTCAGAGAATGAAACCGTCAGAAAGGCTGCCCAGTCCACACTGCTCGCTGCTCTGACCGCAATCGTCAAGCTGCTGCATCCGTTCATGCCGTTTGTGACGGAAGAGATTTATCAGAAGCTTCCGCATACCGATGAAACGATCTGCCTCTCCGCATGGCCGAAGCCGTTTGCAGAAGTCAGTGAAGAGGGCATTGAGGATATGGACCGTATCGTATCCGCAATCCAGAAAATCAGAGAAGTCAAGCTGAACAACGGTCTGAAGCCGAATGCTCCGCTGACTGTCATGATCAAGGATCTCGACGGCAATGTGATTCCGGTTGACGATGAGCTCGCGGCAATGCTGAAGAGAATTGCCAAGGCAGACTGGAACGATGCTCTGACAGGTGACCTCGCAGTTGAAACAATCAACGGCGGTTCCCTGTACATTCCTTCATCCGAACTGCTCGACAAGGAAGATGAAATCAACAAACTGAAGGCGGATCAGGAACGTCTCAGAAAAGAGATTGCAAGAAGCACGGGTATTCTTTCCAACAAGGGATTCCTTGCCAAGGCACCCGAAGCTAAGGTCAACGAAGAGAAGAAGAAACTGGAAGACTATCAGAAGCAGTATGATGTTGTCACTGCCCGTCTGAATGATCTTCAGAATTCCTGAGAGTTGTATTGATTGAGCAAGGAGAGGCTGTAACAGTTAAGGAATGGTGAAACATTCTGAGGCTGGAAAACAGCCTCTTTTTAGATTCATTCAAAGCGAACATCCAAATGAAGCCAGCCAGAGTGAAAAGATTTCATTTCAATGGCGATATTCAAGAGATTC
>JAFUCL010000035.1 GCA_017459725.1 Solobacterium sp.
CTTCTAAGGATTGATTAACGGAACCGCCAAGCCCAGCGTTAATCAACCCGTAGAAATTTCCTGGTGTCCCTTTCTCGGACAACTACCATTATACAGGTTGATTTACATCGCACTCAGGTCCACTGTGCAAATTCGGACTTTAATAAAAAAATGAGTACCGTCTGACGGTACTCATCCTGATGACATTATCTGTTTCAGATGATCTGTTCGGTCTGTGCTGAAGCATCCAGTGTATCATCAACCGGTACATCCGGATAATCGGTTGTAACAGGCATCGGCAGTGTCTGCATGTATTCATGCATTGCTTCCGCGACACGTTTGGAATTGGCGACTGCTTCAACGACTGTTCTTGCGCCGCTGGCCGCATCACCGGCTGCGAATACACCCGGACGGCTTGTATGGCCGTCTTCATCGACAGTGAGCAGACCTGCCTTACTGGTGTCAATGTTCTTTGTGGATGTGACAAGGTTGCTTTCAGCACCCTGGCTGACTGCTATGATGACACCCGTGCACGGATACAGTTTCTCTGTTCCCTTGACCGGTGTGATTTTGCCGTCTTCACCGATGCAGCTGTCTGCCAGGATGACACCGTCTTCGCGGATCTCAACCGTGCATTTGTTCATGATGAAGCCGACGCCTTCCAGTTTTGCATAACTGGATTCATACTGGCTGGCTGTGATCTTGTCGGTGAGATTTACGCAGTGAACATATCTTGCGCCCTGTCTGATAGCCGTACGGGCACAGTCCATGGCACTGTTGCCGGTGCCGATGACCATGATGCGCTCACCGAGCTTGAATGCAGACGGATTGGCCAGATAGTTGATCGCATAAGTGACGTGGCCGAGACTTTCACCTCTGATATTCAGCTTGCGCGGTCGCCACAGACCTGCGCCTACGAATATACTCTGGTAACCGTCACGGAACAGGTCATCGATTGTAATGGCACTGCCGATATATGTGTTCGGACGGAACTCAATGCCCTTCAGTTCAAGATGTCTGTATGCCAGGTCATCAAGAACGGAATCAGGCAGACGGAAATCAGGAATGCCGTAACGCATGACACCGCCTACTTTGTCTCTGCTGTCAAAGATGGTGACTTTATATCCGTATCTTGCCAGAATGATGGCTACGGTAATACCGGCAGGACCTGCACCGATGACAGCTGCTTTGCGTCCGTTTGAAGGTGCCGGACCTTTTACCATCTGGTTAGCATATGTGGATGAAATGTAGCTTTCAATAACCGAGAAGTGAACCGGTGTGTCCTTGATGCCGCGGATGCAGTGGCCTTCACATTGGTTCTCATGGTTGCAGACAAGTGCACATACGGTTGTAAGCGGATTGTTTTCAAAGAGCATCCATCCGGCATCGTTCAGACGGCCGTCCTTGAGCAGACGAATTACTTCCGGAATGTTGGTGTGGATCGGACAGCCTTCCTGACAGCGGGGTTTTTTGCAGCCCAGGCAGCGGTTGGCTTCCTCCATGACGTGAAGTGCCATATAGTTATAGTCCTCCTGTTATCCTTCCGGTCCCAATGACCGTTTCACGGTTACTTCAGATAGATGAACAATTCACCCGGAACCATGATGTGATATTTGTGTCCGGGATGATCATGGTACATATAATCCGTCAGATGTGCGGGATTCTCACCGTTGTGACGGAAGAGATCAAAGTGCAGCGGAATGAGCAGATCGGCTCCGCATGTATCGGCAATATCGGCTGCTTCCCTTGCGTCCAGATTACCGATGATGTTGTGCTTTTTGCGTTTCCAGTCGCTTCCGTTAATCGGCAGGCACATGATGTCGATACCCTTGCCGGAGAGATCTTCAGTCATTGTCTCCCATTCAATTGTATCACCACTGTGGTAAACGGTGCCTGCAGGTGTTCTGATTATGAAGCCGAGATGCTCATGATTCCCTTCCGCATCATATGAAAACTCTTCATGGGCAGCCGGTACGGGTTCCACAGAGATATCACCGAGTGTGAATTTCTCTCCTGCCTTTGCAGCGATGATCTGCTCTGCGGCGATGCCGAGATCCTGCAGTACATGCACATGCGGTGCCGGCACGATGTATTTCGTATCGGCGCCTGCTTCGTTTATGGCTTTGAGGGCAACTTCATCCAGATGATCAGTATGGTTGTGCGTGCAGAAAATATAATCGAAGAATACTGCTTCACTTGCATCAAACGGCGGTTCAAAGCTTCTTGCTTTGCTTTCACGCAGATACGGATCGATGCAGTACAGCTTATCTCCGTATTTCAGTACGATACCGGCCTGACCGAGATACCATACGGCAAGCTGGTTTTCGGGAAGCTGCAGAGTCTTCATCTGAGTGATCAGGTCTTCCCCGCTTTTGTACCAACCCTGTTTAGTCATCTTCTGTATCCTCCCTGTTGTTTTTATCTGTATCGGTCTCCTGCAGTTCTCCGATGCGCTCACCCGGATGAAAACGGGCATAGCTGTCAAAGATCTGCCGGTTCTGTACATGTGTGTATATTTCCGTTGTCTGTATATCGGAATGACCGAGCATTTCCTGGATGGAACGCAGGTCTGCACCGCCCTGCAGCAGATGCGTAGCATAACTGTGCCTCAGTTTATGCGGTGTAATATGCTTTTTTAAGCCGATTTCAGCGCATTTTCTTTCCAGAAGGAGCTCCGTATACCTGACCGTCACTTTGCGCCCGTAGCGGTTTAAAAAGAAGAGATTACTGCGTTTCTTCTGGAATACCGGACGGATAATGTTACGGTACTGCTTCAGCAACGGTATACTGCCGGCCGGAATCGGTACAATGCGCTCTTTGTTGCCTTTGCCAAGCACCCTGACCACCCCGCTGTCGAGATCGATGCGGTTAAGTGTCATGGATACGGCTTCCGATACCCGCAGACCGCATGTGTATATCAGTTCGAGAAGTGCATGCTCCATGATTTCCTTCGGATCGTCATTCCGGAAAGAACCCATCAGGGCATTGATTTCCTCAACGGTGCAGAATACCGGCAGCGCACGCACACCGCGGCTGACTTCGATATTCAGCGAAGGATCATGTTCATCATGCAGAAACGAAAGATAGTGATGGAAGGAACGCACGGCCGCAGCCATCCGGGCTACTGAAGTGCTCTTCTTCTCCATACGCTGTTCACTCAGAAAGGCATCGATCACACCGTCGGTGATCTCTTCGGTATCCGTAATATCATCGTCCTGCAGATACTGCAGATACTGCTTCAGGTCTTCCTTGTAGGAACTGACCGTACGCGGTGAGAGTCCTTCATTGACCGTTATATGAACGATATACTGCTTGTACGCTTCTTCAGTCTTCATTTGTCTTCACCGAAGCCTCACTGGCACGGACCAGTTTCCTGCCGCCGAGCAGATGATTCAGCTCACGCAGGACATTGCCGGTTTCCTCTTTGCGGGAATCGGTGTCATCAAACAGATTGATCTGCACAGCTGACGAAACATCCGTGAAATCGGAAAGAGAGATACCGAGCAGTCTTACCGGTTCCCCGCTCCAGTTGTCATCAAAGATAGCCGAAGCCTGATAGAACAGATCATCCGCCTTCCACACCGGTTCATCTAGACGCAGCGAGCGGTCATTGTTCTGGAAATCAAAGTAACGTATGCGCACGGATATCGTACGGCCTATCTTGCGGTCCTCTTTCAGTCTGGAAGAGAGTCTGCGGGCAAGTGTACGCAGAATACCGCGCAGCTCATCATAGTCCGTAACATCTTCTAAAAGTGTTTCCGAGACACCCATGGATTTGGCATCCCATTCACGCACGATTTCACGGTCATCATAACCGTGTGCACGCCGCAGCATCATATCGGTATTCTTACCGAAGATCGGCTTAAGACGTTCGGTGTCCGCAAAGTTGGCAAGATCACCGATCGTTTTGATATTCAGCTCATGCAGATACGGGACGGTTTTCTCCCCCACCCCGCGCATATCTCCGATCTTCAGCGGCCAGAGTTTTTCCGGCACTTCACGGATCCGCAACACGGTGATGCCGAGCGGTTTCTTCATATCACTCGCCATTTTGGCAAGAAACATATTCGGACCCACACCGATGGAGCACGGCAGTTTCAGCTCGTTCAGAATACGTTTCTGTATCTCCCAGGCAAGGTCCAAAGGTCTGGGATAACGGCGGATTGTTTCGGTCATATCGGCGTAGCATTCATCCACCGAAGCCTGCTCTATTTCGTCCGTATAGGAACGGATAATTGCCATGAAATCAGAAGAAAGCTCATGGTACCAGGTGAAATGCGGCTGTACGATCACAAGATCCGGACACAGCTGCATTGCCTCGGCAATCGGCATGGCGGAATGCACACCGAAAGCGCGTGCTTCATAACTGGCGGTGGATACGACAGAGCGTCGGCTGGTTCCGGCCACGGCAAGAGGAAGACCTTTGAGGGATGGATCCAGCAGGATTTCCGCATTGGCAAAGAATGCATTCAGATCAATGTGAAAGTATACGTGCGCCATCTTATCCCCTGCTTCTTTCGTACAGTTCTTCTGCCGCCTTGAGTGCTGCCGGTGTATCGGTGCCTCCGGCAATCAGAGCAAGCTGTCTGATGGTTTCGGTACGGTCGAGGAGATCTGCCCGCGTGCTTGTGGAGTCACTGCCGGAGGATTTGGAGATCAGATAGTGTTTGTCTCCGTATGCGGCAACCGGTGCTAAATGGGTCACGGCAAATACCTGGCATGTGCCGGCAAGCGTGTGCATTTTCTGTCCGATTGCGGAAGCGACAGCACCGCTGACACCGGTGTCGATCTCATCAAAGATGACAGTTCCGATGCCCTGCAGATGTGTAAAGATGGTCTTCAGACCGAGCATCAGACGTGAAAGTTCACCGCCGCTGGCAGTTCTTGAAAGAGGCTTGAGATCTTCGCCTTTGTTCATGCTGATGAGGAACTCTACTCGATCAATGCCGCGGGCATTTGCGGACTGCCCACTGATCTCCGTATGGAAACGGGCATTCGGGAGCGCAAGATCACGCAGATGTCCGGTAATTTCTTCATCAAGTCTGCTGCTGCCTGCTTTACGTGCATCTGAGAGTTTCTGTGCCACTGCCTGATATTCTTTATAGGCTTTATCACGTTTGCGGCCGATCTCTTCAAGATATTCCGCTCTGTTTTCAATGCTGCGGATACGGTTTTCTATTTCGTCTCTGCGCTCAAGGATCTGCGCAATGGTATTGCCGTATTTCCGCTTCAGACGCTGGATCAGGAAAAGTCTTGACTGGATGTCATTGATATCTTCTTCGGAGTATTCAAAAGAATCCAGAATCCTGCGCAGCGAGGATATACCGTCATTCATGGAATAATATCCGTCACTGATTTCCGTACGGATTTCAGAGAACGTATCGCTCTCCTCAAGTGACTGCACCTGGTGCACAAGATCATAGAGATCACTGTCCACACCGTCAAACAGAGATACGATCTGGGCGATGCGGTCTGCTGAAGCTTTAATCATTTTGAAGTGCTTCTCTTTCTCAAGCAGTTCTTCATCCTCGCCTTCCCGCAGGTCAGCCTGGTCGATTTCATCACGCTGGTAATTCAGGAATTCCAAATCATTCTCATTGTATGTTTCGTTGTTGGCTGTATCGTATTCACTGCGCAGCTGATCATAGACACGGTATTTCTCTTCCGTACTGCGCACAAGCTCGTCATTGCCGAGGTATTCATCGAGAAGTCTGATATGCTCCGACGTATTCAGCAGATACTGGGTATCGCGCTGGCCGTGGATATCGATCTCATTCCGGAGCAGATCCTTTACCAGAGAGAATGTAACGACACGGTGGTTGAGGCGGCAGGTGCTCTTGCCGGCTTTGGTGATTTCACGTGTGATCGTTATATCATCATCGGTAGGAAATCCTGCTTCTTCCAGGACATGCAGCGCATGCGGACTGCCGGAAAGATCAAAAGTGCCTTCCACGATTGCCTTGTCACCATGTCTGCCTACACTGGACGAAGATGCACGGTCAGCGTACAGCAAAGATATGGCATCAATCAGGATCGATTTTCCGGCACCTGTTTCACCGATGAAAACACTGAATCCGTTATCAAAATCCAGCGTTATTTCATCAATCAGAATATAGTTTTCGATGTACAGATGTTTGATCATATATGTTCAGTTTCAGCAAGGATATCTTCAAATAGTGTATTCAGATCTATCTTTTCTGCTCTGCGCAGCTGTGCATCCGAACCGTGCGGCACATAGTGATCGCCGATTCCGTAACGGTGCAGTTTGATCTGCAGACCGTTGTCATTGCAGTATTCAAGAATCGCTGTGCCAAGACCGCCTTCCAGCATATCCGGTTCATATACATAGACAGGAAGACCGCTCTCCGCAAGCTTCCGTACACAATCGGTATCAATCGGTTTCAGGAAGCGGCAGTTGATCAGTGCAAACGGCAGTTCATTGACCTGTATCTTATCGAGAATACGGTCGACGTCCGGACCGTAGGCAAGAATCGCGGCTTTCGGTTCATGCTCGGGTTTAAACACCGTCCAGGAACCTACCTGCAGCAATTCAAAATCTCTGCTGCCCTGCTTCACTTCCCCGCGGGGATAGCGTATTGCAAAGGGATGCGGCTGCGACATGGCTGTATAAACGAGGTTTCTTGCTTCGTCGGCGTCCTTCGGCTGGCTGATGATCATATTCGGCAGCGGTCTCAGGAAACCGATATCAAATACACCGTGATGCGTAGCACCATCAGCGCCTACCAGTCCTGCTCTGTCTATACCGATCAGCACCGGCAGATCCATCCGGCAGATGTCATGGTTGATCTGGTCATAGGAACGCTGCAGGAATGATGAATAAACCGACAGGAACGGACGCATGCCGGATATTGCAAGTCCTGCCGCAAAGGTAGCCGCATGTTCCTCGGCAATGCCGCAGTCAAAACTGCGTTCCGGGAAACGGGCAAAGAAATGATCGAGGGAGCTGCCCATGATCATAGCCGGTGTGATGGCTGCGATGCGTCTGTCGTGTTCGGCAAGATCCTGCACGGCATCGGCAATCGTTCCGGACCAGGTATTGTATCCGGGAGCGGTCTCATGCAGAGGACGGCCCGTTTCGATATCAAAGGCTCCGACACCGTGCCAGAAACCGTCACGGTCTTTTTCACACGGTGTATATCCGTGTCCCTTCTGCGTTATGACATGCACAACGACCGGTCCGTTGTGTTCCTTGGCAACCGTCAGGGCACGGATCAGGTCATGGAAATTATGACCGTCTACAGGTCCGAGATATTCAAGATTGAACTCGCCGAAAATACCGCGGTCAATCACGGTTTCCTTTACTGCATCCTTGACGCTCTTCATGCCGTTGTACATGACTTTGCCGAATTCGTTTTTGCCGAGGGCTTCCTTCATATTCCGTTTGAAGGAGTTGTATCCCTTGGCAGAGCGGAGTCTGGCAAAACTCTTTGTCATGGCGCCGACATTGCGTGAAATCGACATGTTGTTGTCGTTGAAAACAATGATGATATTGCGCTTCTCGGAACCGATGGAATTCAGTGCTTCCAGCGCCATTCCCGAAGTGAGCGCACCGTCACCGATGACCGGCACAACATGATAATACTCATTGGAAAGCAGATCTCTTGATACAGCCATTCCCAGGGCTGCACTGAGTGACGTGGAACTGTGTCCGGCCTCCCATACATCATGTACGCTTTCGGAGCGTTTCTGGAAGCCGCTGATGCCGCCGTACTGCCGCAGTGAATCAAACTCGGCAGCTCTGCCGGTCAGTATCTTGTGTGTATAACACTGATGTCCTACATCAAAGAAAATCTTATCTTTCGGTGAATCGAAGACATAGTGAAGCGCAATGGTCAGTTCCACTACGCCGAGATTGCTGGCAAGATGTCCGCCTGTCTTGGATATGGAAGATACGAGAAAAGAACGGATTTCCTGTGCCAGTTCATTCAGTTCACTGGTCGTCATATGCTTCAGAAATGCCGGATCGGTTATTTTTTTCAGATCCATATGGAACCTCCTACTTTCTTCTGCTGACTACCCCTTCTATTACTGCCATGAGCTTCTCAGGCGAGAAATCTGCGAATGATCTGAGATCATCTTCAGCTTTCCGGTAGAGTTCGTTCATGAGTTCTTCGGCCCGCTCTCTCCCCAGGAGCGTTACGCTTGTTGTTTTGCCGTTGCGTTCATCGGAGTTGCTCTTGCCGAGCTCTTCTGCCGTGGATACGACATCGAGAATATCATCCTGCACCTGGAAGGCAAGACCGATGACCTTTCCCGTTTCATCCCATCCGGCAATTTCCTCTTCACTGCGTCCGGCTGCCAAAGCACCGAGACACAGCGCTGCCGAGAACAGACAGCCTGTCTTATACCGGTGAATATTCTTCAGCTCTTCCCAGTCCGGTGAATCGCTGTGATCGGTTGTATCAAGGCACTGTCCGAGCACCATGCCTGCAGCTCCTGCATTGAGGGCAAGGATCTCTATAGCACGGCGGGTATCAATGCCGGGATCATTTACCGATGCGGCTTTCTGAAATGCATATGTGAGCAGACCGTCACCGGCAAGGATAGCGGTTGCTTCGTCAAACTGCTTATGACATGTCGGTTTGCCGCGGCGCAGATCATCGTTGTCCATGGCCGGCAGATCATCATGTATCAGTGAGTATGTGTGGATCATTTCAAGTGCGCATGCAAAGGCATCTGCTTTCTCTTCAGGCACTCCGTATCCGGCCGTTACCGCATACATCATGAGCGGACGCAGACGCTTGCCTCCTGCCGTCAGGGAATACCGCATGGCTTCTCTTGTACGGGAAGCAGGCAGTTCATCAATGCAGCTGTTCAGCATCTCCTCAAAGTTCTTCATCTTCGGCACCGCCGTTTCTGGACTTGATTTCTTCAATGCGCTCTTCAAACTTCTTGAGCATATCATCACAGTGTCTGACCAGTTTCAGTCCTTCTTCAAACAGATCTATTGACTGATTCAGCGGCTGTTCGTTTTCTTCCAGAAGAGATACGATCTCATCCAGCCTGTCCATTGACTCCTCAAATGTCAGTTCCTTCTTCGCCATATTCCGAATCCTCCTGATTAATACTTATTACACCGGCCTTGAAATTCCCCGTTCCAAGCCGTACATCCACCGTATCATTTACCGCAAGCTGGACAGCACTGCGCACTGCGGTATGGTCTTTGCTGACAACAGCATATCCCCTGCTGAGTACTTTCAGCGGTGAATATGCATCCAGAAGACCAGCCTTTGAACTGTATGCGGCCTTCTCTTTCTGCAGGATGCTGTCCATGGCAGATACAACCGCACTCTTATCGGTGACCAGTCTCATTTCGGTATCCTTCAGTATCCTTCTCATTTCATCCGCAAGCACCACGGAAGCATCATCGATATGTTTCCGGATGCCGTATACACGGGCATTCATCAGACGGATAAAGTCCGATGAGAGCCGGGAAAGATGAATGGACTGGTTGGCATACAGACGTTCGGGCATTCTGAAGAAACTCTTGTTCCTGACGGTTTCCAGATAGCTGCGCTCTTCGGCAATCCTTGCGTCCGTAAGCCTGTATAATCTGCGCCTGTATGCGGCGATCTGATCAGCAACATCCGCAATATTGGGACTGCACAGTTCGGCAGCACCGGTCGGCGTAGGCGCCCGTACATCGGATACATAGTCCGCAATCGTAAAGTTGATCTCATGCCCCACACCCGTAACCACCGGAATACGCATGGCATAGATCGTCCTGGCCAGCTGTTCATCATTGAATGACCACAGATCTTCAATGGAACCGCCGCCCCGCACCAGCAGGCATACATCCGCATCGGTTGTATCCACTGCCTTCAGTGCATCAATAATCTGACCGGCACTTTCCTTACCCTGGACCAGTACCGGATACTCCTGTATTTCAGCCACAGGCCATCTTCTCTGCAGGGTTGTCAGCACATCTGATCTCGCTGCGGTATTGGCGCCTGTGACAAGTGCAATCTTCATCGGAAAACGGGGAAGTTCCTTTTTGTGTGCATCATCAAAAAGGCCTTCTTCCGCCAGTTTCTTTTTAAGTAATTCATACTGCAGGTATAATTCACCAATCGTACTGGAACGCATGGAACTGACGATCAGCTGCATATCTCCGCGCTGTTCGTATACGCTGATATCTCCCTGTACGATGACTTTGTCACCGTCTTTCGGAACAAAGCTTACCGCACGGTTGCGGGATGCGAACATGGCGCAGCGGATCAGGGCATTCTCATCTTTCAGACTGAAATACCAGTGGCCGGAACGGTAGCTGCTGAAATTGCTCAGTTCCCCTTCCACCAGTACACCCCGAATGAGTGAATCACTCTCGAGTCTGTTTTTCAGATAATGAACCAGTCTGGAAACTGAGATCACCTGTGAACTCATATTCTGTCCAGTACTCCGTTGATCAGCTTATAGGAATCACTGTCGCAGAATTTCTTGGCCAGCCGTACATACTCATCGATGATGACGGCAGCTTCGATCTGTTTCTGATCGAATTCCGAGCATCCGCACAGAATAATTGCTTTTTCGATATAGCCGAGGCGCTCGTATGTCCAGCCGTCCAGCACCTGATCGATATATCCTGCATAGCGTTCAATGTTATCTTTTGCGGTGTGAACCACCTGAATCATATATGGATCATCTGTCTGTTCTTCCTCTGTAAAGTTATCTGCGATGAGTTCATCAATGTCTCTTTCCATCATCAGATACTGGTAGATGCAGATGACTGCTTTTTCGCGGTTTTCGTGACGTTTCATTGCTTGCCTCCGATAAGTTATTTTAGCATGATTGGTGCTGTTTATGTAGTCTTGTGCAGTCAACCGGTGTGTCTTGGTGATAGAATGGTGCTATGAGCGGAAATACCTCAAAACCGGGTCTGCTGAAAAGACTGGCCGGGCATATTGTAACCGTGCACAGACACAGAAAGGAAGTGCGCCGGTGCTGTTTTGCCTGCGGTCTTTACAGACAGGGAATCACCCATGATCTTTCCAAATACAGCCCTTCCGAGCTGTTTGAAAGCGTCAGGTATTACCAGGGATACCGTTCCCCGTATTCATACGAGAAGGAACTCTTCGGCTATGCCCCGGGCTGGCTGCATCACAAGGGACGCAACAAGCATCACTGGGAGTACTGGTATGATCTCAGAGACAGTAAATTCTCGCCGCTGCCCATGCCCTTCCGCTATCTTGCCGAAAGCGTATGCGACCGGGTTGCTGCCTGCCGTACATACCAGAAAGATCAATACACACAGGAAAGCGCGCTGAAGTACTTCCTGGAAAAACCGGAACGGCTGAGCATGCATCCGGATACAGCTGCCGAAATGGAGCGGATTCTGCGGGATATTGCGGAAAACGGCGAAGATGCAGCGTTTGCACACCTGCGTGAAGAACTGAAAAAACGCAGATAAATGAAACAAAACATTCCAGAAATACCGCGGTTTGCATTATGCAATATCACGGTGTTTTTATTTTGCCGATCCGGTGATGATACTTCCTGTATGGGATTGTATGGTGGAATCAGATAATTGGGAGGATCTATGAAAAATACAATTCTGAAGTACAGATGGTTCGTTGAGAACTGCCATGAATTTGTTCTGCCGACCGGTGAACATATCCTTGTCGATCCGATGCTGCCGCGTGAAGGAAGCAGGATGTACAAAGGTTTCGGCTCCGGTTACACGGTAGACGATATCGAGCGCTGCGATTATGTCTTCATTACGCATATCCATGGCGATCATATCGACCAGCTGAAGGAAGTACAGGAAAAGTTCAATCCGTACATCCTGATCAACCAGAACAACATCATTCCCCTTGCCCGTGCCCTGGATCTCAATGTGCGCAAGATGATCCCGCTGGTGGACTATCAGACATATGACCTCGGTTCATTCCGCTTCACACCGTATCCGGGAACCCATGTCAAGACAATCGGTGAGCAAACCCTTTCCCAGACATACGCTATGTTCGAGAAAATGACCGGTGAAGTCGGTGCTACGCCCGGCAATGAAGCACAGGCATTCGGTTCCTGCTTCAATACAAACTTCATGCTGGAAATCCCCGGCGGCATCAGAACAGCCTTCATTCAGGGACAGTATACGGATCTGACGAAATATGCCTTCATGCACAGCCGTCCGAATCTGCTGATCAGACAGCTTTCGAGAATTGATCTGTATCCGGAAATCTACGATGAACTGCTCGACTGCGTGAAAGATACACAGACCGGCATGATGGCATTTATGTGCCACCACCACAAAGAAAAAGATCCGCAGAAAACATCAGCTGACATGAACCGTGATCTCGGTGAAATGAATGTGCCTGCAACCGTATTTGTACCGGAAAAAGGCAGATGGATCAACGTCGGCAGCTTCATTGAATTCGCGGAATAAGTCGTAATAACTCGCAGACATAACAAAGGCGGACATCAGTCCGCCTTTTGCATTAATTCACTTCAACAAGTTCAATCCGGAAGTTCAGCTCTTTGCCTGCCATTTCGTGGTTGGCATCAAAGGTGATTTCCGTATCTGTTTTATCGACTACGGTTACACCGAACTGTCTGCCCATGTTGTCTTCAAGATAGACACGCTCACCGACTTCAAGACCTTCCGATCCGGGCAGCTGTGCCTGCAGGAGCTTAATGACCTGGTTCGGATCCTTCGGTCCGTATGCTTCTTCCGGCATCAGATGCACATCAATGATCTGACCGACATCCATCTTCGCTACAGCAGCGTCAAAGCCGAAGATCATCATGCCTGCACCGCAGATGAATTCCAGCGGTTCGCCGCGGTCATAGGAAGAATCAAACTGTGTGCCGTCGTTGAATGTTCCTCTGTAATGTACACGGACTGTTTTGCCGACGTTCTTGCCTTCGATCTGCGGACCGCATCCTGCACATCCGCCGCCGCAGCATCCGCCTTCACAGCCGCCTTCTTCACCGCAACCGCAGGCCTGCTCTTCTTCATGATGCTCATGATCATCATGATCACAGTTGACACCTGTGGAAACAAGCTCCCCCTTCAGGTATGCTGCAACTGCCGCATCGGCATCACCCGAAGCACCTGCTACAACTTCGACTCCTGCTTCGGCAAGCGCTGCCTGGGCACCCGGACCCATGCCGCCGCAAATCAGTACATCGATTGCTTTGTCAGCCAGAAGTCCGGCAAGAGCCTCATGTCCAAGACCGCTGTTGTCGATCACTGTACTGTCAGTAACCGTACCGTTTTCAATGTCATATATTTTGAAGAACTGTGTTTTTCCGAAGTGCTGGAATACTGTTCCGTTATCATAAGTAACCGCAATTTTCATAGTGTGTGAACCCCCATGTGTCTGATTATACTTGAAGCAATCTGCTTAAGCAATCGAATTGAAAGCATCCCCTGCGGGATGCTTGGTATTACATGATTACTGAGGATTCCGGATGATGCGGGTTGAGGAAGGTCTGATTGCTTTCTGCGGACATACAAGTATGCAGAGATGACAGCCTACACACTTCTTGCCATCAAGCACCGGACGTCTGTCATTGTTCAGATGCAGGGCCTGATGACCACCGTCCGCACATGAGACAACACACCTGCCGCAGCCGATGCAGCGGTCCTGCATAAACCGTGGGAAGAGAACCGAATCCTTCTCCAGATGATCGGGATTGGCGCTCAGGGAATCTATGCCTTCGCCGACAAGATCTGCAATATGCCGGATACCCTTTTCAGCCATGTAATAATTGAGACCTGCTTTGAGATCATCAATGATTCTGTACCCGTACTGCATAACAGCAGTTGTTACCTGCAGAGAATTTGCGCCCATGAGAATGTATTCAAGCGCATCCAGCCAGGTTTCAATGCCGCCCATCGCCGAGAGTTCCATATCACTGAGCTCTTTTTCCATCCGCATTTCCGCTATAAAACGGAGTGCAATGGGTTTGACAGCAAGACCGCTGTAACCGCCGAATGATGATCTGCCGTGCACAGCAGGTGCCGAGACATAGGTATGGGGATTGACGTTGGTAACGGACTTGATCGTATTGATTGCCGCAATGCCGTTGGCTCCGGCTTCACGTGCTGCTTGAGCCATCGGCACCATCGTGTTGACGTTCGGTGTCAGCTTCGCCAGAATGGGCAGTTGTGTTCCTCTGCGGGCAGCAGCCGTGAATCTGCGCACTGCTTCAGCATCCTGGCCGATATCGGAGCCGTAACCTTTATCCGTCAAATGCGGACATGAAAAGTTCAGTTCGATGATATCTGCACCGTTGGCCTCGCATTCTGCTGCCAGCTGTTCCCATTCCGCCTCATTCTGTCCCATGATCGAAGCAATCAGAACCTTGCTCGGGTAGTTCTCTTTAAGCTGTCTGAACACAGCCATGTTTTCTTCGACACTGTGATCGGAGAGCTGTTCAATGTTCTTGAAACCGGTAATGGCACCGTCATTGCCGTAGATGGCGGAAAAACGCGGGGAAGCCTCATGTACATCAAATGTGCTGATTGTCTTGAAGGCAGCCCCTGCCCACCCTGCTTCGAATGCACGCGCGCACATATCGTAGGTGGCACTTACAGCCGAAGACGAAAGCAGAAACGGATTCTCCAGCGGAACCCCGCAGATTGACGTTTTCAGTCTTTCTTCATTCTGCGGTGCAGCAGCATCCAGTGCCGGACGGATCTCATCATACATTCTGTCGATCAGTTCTCTGACGGGCACCTGTCCGCAGCGAAGACATGCCGTTTCACAGGGAGCACTGCACTCGATACATGGATTGGTATCCGGCAGCTTTGCCGCGGCACATTTTTCGTTATCAAACCAGATACTGCGCAGGATCGAAGCCGGATCGAGCCTGGTACAGACGGATGTACAAGGCGCATCCGTGCATAATACACACCGAATCATGTCTGACCTGCATAAAACATTTTCCGTAATCATACTTATACCTCAAACTCATTATAGCAAAAACAGATTTGTCATACCCAGTACAGCAGAAAGCCGGTATAACGTTTTCATATATTTTCAGAAATATTTACAGTTTTCACTGTTAAAAGAGCATGTATTGTAGTGAACTCTGCCCTCCCTGTATTATAATTTCTGAAATGCAGCGACAGGAGGCATGTATATGAAACGTTATATAGAGATGACTTCGGATGAACTGATTGCCGAAAGAGCAGCACTCAGAGCCCAGTATAAGAAAGTGCAGGCACTCGGTCTTCATCTGGATATGAGCCGCGGCAAACCGTGTCAGGAACAGCTTGATCTGTCCATGGCTATGATGGATGTGCTGAATTCGGCTTCCGATCTTACATGCGAGGATGGAACCGACTGCCGCAACTACGGTTCACTGACCGGTATTGAAGAAGCACGTGAACTGCTCGGCGATATGATGGAGAACAATCCGAAAGATATTATTATCTACGGAAACTCATCCCTGAACGTTATGTTTGATACAGTCAGCCGTGCATGGACACACGGTGTGATGGGCAATACACCCTGGTCAAAGCTTCCGGAAGTGAAATTCCTGTGTCCTGTGCCCGGTTATGACCGTCATTTTGCGATTACCGAATTTTTCGGTATTAAAATGATTCCTGTGCCGATGACACCGACCGGACCCGATATGGATATCGTTGAAAAGCTTGTCTCTGAAGATGAATCAATCAAGGGTATCTGGTGTGTTCCCAAGTACAGCAATCCTCAGGGTATTTCCTATGACGATGAAACCGTGCGCAGATTTGCAAGACTGGAACCGGCTGCTCCGGACTTCCGTATTTTCTGGGACAATGCATACGGCATGCATCACCTGTATGACCACCACCAGGATTATCTGATTGAGATTCTCGCGGAATGCAAACGGGCAGGCAATCCCGACCTTGTATATAAGTTCGCATCCACATCGAAGATCACCTTCCCCGGCAGCGGTATCGCAGCCCTTGCGACCAGCCCCAACAACATGGATGACTTCACGAACTACCTGCGTTTCCAGACCATCGGACATGATAAAGTAAACCAGCTGCGTCATGTCAGATTCTTCGGTGATATTCACGGTATGGTTGAACATATGCGCAAGCATGCGGCTATCATCCGTCCGAAATTCGAAGCCGTCGAAAACATTCTGGAACGCGATCTCGGTGAACTCGGAGCCGGTACATGGACGAAACCGCTCGGCGGATACTTCATTCTCTTTGACTCCTATCCGGGATGCGCAAAGGATATTGTCGCAAGAGCCAAGAAAGCCGGTGTGATCATGACACCTGCAGGAGCAACCTGGCCTTACGGAAAGGATCCCAACGATTCCAATATCCGCATTGCCCCGACCTATCCTTCCATGGGAGAGCTTGAAAGCGCAATGGAGATCTTCACCCTCTGCGTACGTCTTGCCGTCACAAAGAAGATACTGCAGGAACGCGGTGATTACCCCGAAAAGCAATAAGGACCTTAACAGGTCCTTTATTTGTTCAGATAGCGGAGATAGTGGCTGTATGCCTCTTCTCCGTATTTTGTTATTTTGCGTGAATTCGCATTGTAACGGGTGAGGATCAGCTTCAGTTCTTCTTCCGAATAACTGCTGAAATCAATGCGTCCCGTCATCTCCTCGGCAGCGCTGAGCATATTCAGCACCCCTGCTTCTATGTTGGCATTGATATTATGGCGCAGATACTTCCAGACCGCACGCACATCTGCCGGATTGTCCGGATCCAGGCGGTGCGCAGTATCAAGTTTGATATACAGGAAATCGCTGATACCGTGATCCAGTGCGGAATTAACCGCATTCAGTGCCACTCTGCCGAAGATCTGTGCATAGCCGGTGGAGCTGTCTTTCTTGCTGAAAAGATTGCTCAGAACAACCGCATCCGCCACCGTATCCATGATGTCGATCCTTGTCATCTCCATGTACAGAATCGCTTTGATGAAAGCTGCAGGAACGCTGTATTTTGCTGAAAGCGCCGCAATTACCGGTTCCTTCTGTCTGAGGATTGTCTCGGTGCGTTTATCTGAGATCAGTCTGAGCATAATGATACATACTCCTTTCAGGCTGTGATGCAGTTATCATACCATATCTCCTCAATGACAGTCAGAAAGACGCTGATCACTGTCCGGCAATGATAAACTCGCCAGTCAGCGGATATACCCGGGAACACACAGAAAGATGTTTTGGAGGATTTTCGGTAATGACTTTGGTGATGCGGTATGTTCCCGGTGAAAGGGTTCCGTACAGGCCTTCCCAGTTGATTTCAAAAGCAGTCTCACCGTCCGCGGGAATCGGATATACCTCTTCACCGCTTACATATGCTTCGCTGATTACGGGAACATCCTCCCAGGTATTTCCTGAGGCTGCCTGCAGAGAGTAACCTTCTCCGCATTCCAGATCTTTGCCATTGCCGGGATCATACCGGCGCAGATGGACTTTCAGACCTGTTGACGTGACATTGCTCAGTTCCATGATGACCGCAATCTCAGCATTCTCTGCTTCCGGGATATGACGGCCGATGCCTCCTGTAGTAATATCCTGATCAAACCTCAGGGTATCGAGGATGTTCATGGCTTCATTTTGCTGTGCTTCCGTCCAGTTACCATTCCCGTTCTGCATCGCAGCAACGTTTGGCTGTTCCTGATTGAATACGATATAGTCCCAGTACGGATGGCTGTCATAGGTTCCGACATTGACGTTTCTTCCGGCCAGAGTCATCTGCGTGCTTGCAAGTCCGGTTCCACAGACCCCGAAGAAATCCATACAGACAATTCTGATATTCTCTGCCCCTGCATGATCCGGTTTCAGAATAAGACCATAGGTACGGTCATTGAATACACCGCTGTCAACCGGTACTGCTTCGCATGACCAGCCGGAAGGTATATCCATGCTGAGACGTCCGTAAGGTCCGTCAACGTATACTGTTTCTGATTCTTCCTCAATAGCTGGAGAGACAGTATTCACCGGTGCGGGTTCTGTCTGTACTTCAGACGCAGATACATCAGACGCAGCAGTATTTGCCGGTTCTTCGTTTGTATTCCGGCCGCATCCGCATGATATAAGCACAACCAGACAAATCATCATCTTCACAGTTCTCCGCATACCTGCACCTCCCTTATGAATTCATTATTGAAACAATATCAGAGCAAGTATTGTGACAGACAGTTTGCAGATGTGCATCGCTATTTTCAAAGAAATAGTTGATGGTGTCCAAGATAATGTACAGCGATAAATTCCACAAGACATATTCTAAGCATAGAGAGGTTGAGAATATGTTGATCAATCAGGAATTCATTAATCAACTGACACCAGTAGAAGTATCTTTTATCAGGATAGGCATTGAAAAGCATTATAAAGAAAAAGTTAAGCCTGACACTACAAATTATGAGAATGTTTCATCTCATGTAGAATGTTGTCCGCACTGTAGGTCGGTTCA
>JAFUCL010000036.1 GCA_017459725.1 Solobacterium sp.
GAATCTCTTGAATATCGCCATTGAAATGAAATCTTTTCACTCTGGCTGGCTTCATTTGGATGTTCGCTTTGAATGAATCTAAAAAGAGGCTGTTTTCCAGCCTCAGAATGTTTCACCATTCCTTAACTGTTACAGCCTCTCAGTGTCTTTGGATGGGATTATTCGTCTCCGAAGCAGATACCCATCAGTTTTGCTTCTTTGATGATTCTTGCCTTAGGATCAATGGTCTTCAGCTTGCCGGCAACTTCCTTCAGCGGAATCGGTACCATCTCACGGTTCTTGTATGCAATCATGACACCGTACTTTTTGTCGAGAATCAGTTTGCCTGCTTCCGCACCGAGTCTTGTCGCAAAGACACGGTCATAGGAGTTCGGGATACCGCCGCGCTGTGTATGTCCGGGTACCGTTACACGTACTTCACGGCCGGTCTTCTTGGCAATCTGGTCAGCGATTTCATAGGATACAGACGGGAACTTGTAGTTGGCAAGTTTCTTTTTGTATTCCTTCTTGCTGAGCTTGGCATCTTCCTTGGAGATTGCGCCTTCCGCTACGGCAAGGATGGTGAAACGATGTCCGGTTGCGTCACGCTTGTCGATGACTTCGCAGATTCTGTCGATATCATACGGAATCTCCGGAATCAGGATAATATCGGCACCGCCTGCCATACCGGCATTCAGCGGCAGCCATCCTACCTTGTGTCCCATGATTTCAACGATGAATACACGTCCGTGTGAGCTTGCGGTTGTGTGGATTTCATCAATTGCACGGGTGGCGATATCGACTGCGGACTGGAAGCCGAAGGTCATATCGGTTCCCCACAGGTCATTGTCAATTGTCTTCGGCAGTGTTACTACATTCAGACCTTCTTCACTGAGAAGATTTGCGGTCTTGTGGGAGCCGTTGCCGCCGAGCACAACCAGGCAGTTCAGCTGCAGCTTGTAGTATGTCTGCTTCATTGCTTCGACTTTATCCAGACCGTTCTCATCCGGTTCACGGATGGTCTTGAACGGTACACGGCTGGTACCGAGAATGGTTCCGCCGACTGTCAGCAGATTGGTGAAGTCATCATCTGTCAGAAGATGGAAATGACTGTAAATAAGGCCTTTGTATCCGTCCTCAAAGCCGTAGAATTCAACCGGTTCCTTCGCATTGCGGGTGACTGTCTTGAAAACACCGCGCATCGCAGCGTTCAGAGCCTGGCAGTCGCCGCCGCTCGTAAGCATTCCGATTCGTAACATGATTATTATCCTCCTGTGTTTATCAGCTAAAACCATCATACTCTAATCAAATGCCACCCTGCAAGAAACTGCCTGCAGGTGCCGGAACAAAACAGCACGGAAATACGATAAAACAGATAGTAAATAAAGGTTGAAAACTAAAATGCACAGATTAGAATGAATTTAGATATATCGAAAGGAGACAAATAATGTATCCATTAAAACTGACACGTTCAGTTGTATCGAACCCGGATTTCCCTGTCGTACAGACAAAAGCCGGCAAGATACGCGGCCTTCTTGAGGAAGGTGTTTTCCTGTTCCGCGGTGTGCAGTATGCCAAAGCAGAACGCTATCATATGCCTGAACCTGTAGAACCGTGGGAAGGCACAAAAGAGGCAATCATCTATGGACCGGTATCACCCGAGATCCATACACCGATTGCCCACGACGAGTACAATGTACCGCATTATCATTACATCCAGGATGAAGAATGCCACTACCTGAACATCTGGACAAAGCACATTGATAATTCTGTCAAACGTCCGGTCATGGTATGGATCCACGGCGGCGGCTTCGCAACCGGTTCATCCATCGAACTGTATGCATACGACGGACAGGAACTGGCTGATTTCGGTGATGTGGTTGTCGTATCGCTCAACCACAGACTGAATGTCCTGGGTTATCTTGATCTCTCTGACTACGGTGAAGAGTATAAGTACACAGGCAACCTCGGCCAGGCTGACATGGTCGCTGCTCTGCAGTGGGTCCATGACAACATTGAGAACTTCGGCGGTGATCCCAACAACGTAACGATTATGGGACAGTCGGGCGGCGGCGGAAAGGTAAGCGCACTGCTGCAGACACCGGCAGCGGACGGTCTGTTCCACAAGGCTGTTATCCAGTCGGGTCTCGGCAAAGGAAGACCGAACTTCACCCATGAGAAGGCAGCTGCTCTGACAGATATGGTTGTCAAGGAACTTGGTCTGACCAAGGAAACAATCAAAGAGATCGAAATGATTCCGTACTACAAACTGGCAAGAGCTGCCCAGAAGGCTACCGCTGAAGCAACCAAGGCTGCCGGCAGCAGAGTCAGCTGGACGCCTGTCGTTGACTTTGATTACTACATGGGCTCCGGCATGGAGAATCCGTTCCGTGAAGAAACCAAGCATATCCCGATGCTCGTCGGTTCACTGCTCGGTGAATTCGACCAGAACTACAACAACGTACTCGCTCCGGGTTCCAAGAACGACTGGGATGATGCGCTCGTAAACAAACTGTTTGATGAACAGTTCGGTGACAAGGCAGAAGCTGTCAAGGCTGCGCAGAAGAAGGCGTATCCGAAGGCAAAGGTTGTCGATGCCCTGTTCACGAATGTCGGTATGCGTATTGCCCACAGAGACTTCTGTGCAAAGCGTGCGGAAGAAGGATGCGCACCTGCATACAACTGGCTGTTTACACTGGAATGCCCGTTCAACAACGGTACGATCCCGTGGCACAACGCCGAGGAAGCATACATGTTCCACAATGCGAATTACCTGGAAGCTTCCTATATCCCGGGTGTATCCGAACAGCTGCAGGATCAGATGACCGGTGCCTGGGTTGCCTTCGCTGAAACTGGTGATCCCAACCATCCGGGTCTGCCGAAGTGGGATCCGGTAAAGGACGACAACGGCGCATGCATGATCTTTGACAGAGAGACCAGACAGGAATGCCACCATGACGATGATCTCATGGCTGCGATTCCTGAGAAACCGATGTCCATCGGCACCGCAAGAGCACCGAAGAGCACCTTCGGCGGCGGTCCGAGACAGAGCATCTAAGGAGGACGCAGAACTATGTATATGAGAAAACTGACCAGCCAGGTCATCTGTAATTATGAAGATCCCGTGGCTGAGACAACAAAAGGCAAAGTACGCGGACTGAAGATCGACAGCACATATATCTTCCGCGGCATCAAGTATGCCAATGCGAAGAGATTCCACTTCCCGGAGGAAGTCGAACCCTGGGATGGCATCAAAGAAGCTTTCCAGTTCGGCTATGTCTGCAGTGAACTGAATACACCGGTTCCGCATGACCAGTACACTGTGCCGCATTTCTTCTATCCGCAGAATGAAGACTGCCAGTATCTGAACATCTGGACACAGTCACTGAACAAGGATGCGAAGAAACCGGTCATGGTATGGCTGCACGGCGGCGGCTGGTTCTCGGGAAGCAGTGTTGAGTTGCTGGCATATGACGGTGAGAATCTGAGTGCCTACGGTGATGTCGTTGTTGTATCGATCAACCACAGACTGAATGTGCTGGGTTATCTTGATCTGTCTGAATACGGCGAAGAATATAAGCTTTCCAAGAATGCAGGTCTTGC
>JAFUCL010000037.1 GCA_017459725.1 Solobacterium sp.
GACCACAATGATGGAACAGATTCCTTTCAGATGTAATGAAATCACCCGTATTCCATTACCTGTCAATCTGTTTACTGCGTATGGAGAATATCATTATGGCATTTTCTCATTTATCAACTAATTCTTTGAAAAGAGCGATTTCTTAAAAAAAGTTTAAAACCCGGTTTATGCCTCGTCTTAACAGTGAAGGGAGAGTTAAGACGATGAAAAACTCAGCAGTAAAAATGATTCTGGCAGCAGCCACAGCAACTATTCTCACAGGATGCGGTGATTCCTTTGTGGGCACCTATGAATTTGAAGATTCCTCAGAAACACTGACCATCAACAAAGACGGTACATGTCTGGATGTGAACAACGGCATGGAGATCGGCTGTGAATGGAAGAAGACAGATGACGGACAGTATGCCATCACCGTTAATTCCGGTTTCGGACCGGTCAAGTACCGTGTGAAGAAGACAGGCGGTAAAACCTACGAACTCTCAGCGTTCGGCATCAGCACCACGATGACAAGAAAGTAAGAGAGGACGGTCAGTGAGATGAGAACAGTGATGAAACGTTTCTTAGGCGCAGCACTGACTGCGATGAGTGTCTGTCTTGCCGGATGCGGCAGAAAAACAGTAACACCGATGACATATGTGGAGACAGTCTGCGAAGGTGTGGACGGTAAAGGAACTCTGCGCATAGAGTTCGATGATGATGCATTCTGCAGGGATATCACGGCAGCCGTTCCGGAGAGGAAACAGGAAGTGCTCAAGAAGATGCTCGACAAGCATGATCCGGAGGACTTCCTGACCATTAAAGCAGACAAAACAAAGGATCTGCACAACGGTGATGAGGTTACCGTCAGTATCGACTTCGATGACACACTGCTGGAAAGCTTCAAGGTCGGGTTCGACGGCGATGTTTCCAGAACGGTTACGGTTGAAGGTCTGCAGGAACCGATTGTCCTGGATGCCTTCGATCCTGAAATCTTCAATGTCGATCTCGATCATAAGGGTGTTCATTTCCGGGTGGAAGGCATTTCTCCGAAACTGCAGATCAGCCTGAAGAATGAAATTGACAAAAGCGATCCCAGATCAAAGCTGCAGTACAGAACCGACGGGAACTACACCTATCAGACATTTGCGAACGGTGATGAAATCCCGGTTACCGTATCAATCGGCAGCGGTCTTGACAGTGATCTCTATGTGCTGAAGGAAGAAACCGGCACGGTGAAGCTCGAGGGATATGATGCATATGTGCAGAGTGCGCAGGAAATCGGTGAAAACGCATGGTCGGGAATCGAAGCGGAATTCAAAGACAAGATGAATGCTATGCTGGCCGGCGGCAGTGCGAAGCTTACCGCGAAGGGAAACAACATCTTCTACACGTATGCCATCACCAACGACAACGCAGAGCAGATCAACTATAACTGGGACAAAGCATATCTGCTGACCCTGAAAAGCGGCGTTGACGCAGGCAATCACTACGGGGATATGAACAGACTGGTGGTGCCGGTGGAACTGAATGCATCGGGTGTAAAAGCCAGCTATGGTGATCAGCGCGTGGACTTTGAAGGACTGACATGCACATTCACGGTCAGTGATCTCGTTGTCTCCGCTGATGGCAGTGTCACCGTATCTCCGGAAGATATCAGAAGGGATTTCTTTGAGTACGCAGATGACCTGACCCTGAGTGAAGCACTCGACAAACACGTATACGCAAATGCGGATATGTATACCGTAACTGAAATCGACATCAGTCACTGGAATGCAGAGACTGGCAATTAATTCTTATTCTATGGGGGTGAAATTATGACAGACCGTTCATTGGCATTGCTGCTGAACAGAGTAATGGCCGGAGATCCGGACGGCGTTACGGAACTGATTACCGGGTATTATCCGGTGATGTACAAAACTGCACTCGGTATTCTGGGAAATGCGAGTGATGCACAGGATGTGGTGCAGGATGCCAGCTTAAAGATGATCAGGAGTCTGAAACAGCTGGACAATGTCAGTTCCTTTGAGCCCTGGCTCAAGCGCATTGTCCGCAATGAAGCACTGGATTACCTGAATACGGCATACAGCAGACACAATGTTATGTGGTCGGATCTTTCATCGGCTACGGATGAAGGCGAGATGGAGTATGATCCTGCGGATGAGAGAATCACCGGACAGCCTGAGCTGACCATGGATGAAAAGACACGCCAGGAGATCATTCTGGAAGTGCTGAATGATCTGCCGGTGGAGCAGCGTACAGTGCTGCAGATGTATTTCTACGACGGCATGAAAATGCAGGAAATTGCGGATGAACTGCAGGTTCCGTTCTCCACTGTTGTGGGCAGACTGCAGAAAGCCAAAGCAAAAGTAAAAACATCCGTTTCCGAGATTCAGAAACGGGACGGTATCAAGCTCTACGGTATGCAGCCGCTGCCGTTCTTCCTTGTACTGCTGCAGTGGTGGAAAGGAACAGGGGGCATCTCTGTTCCTCCCACATTTGATTTCACCAAACTTGTACAGACCAGAATCACCGGAACAGCCGGTACTGCCGCAAATACTGCCAACAGTGCAGGAAAAGCCGTTACAGCTGCAGATCATACGGTCAAGGCAGCAGAGACAGTAAGCAAAGCATCCTCCGCTGTCGGACACGCCGCAGGTACAGCCGCCGCAGGTGCAGGCATGCAGGCAGCCGGTATCGGGGCAGCAGCAGTATCCGCAGGTATCCCGATTGCCGTGAAGATCGGTATCGGTGCAGCGGTTGCGGTCGGTGCGGTATTCGGCGGTACTGCCGTTATTCAGAAAGCAAGAGATGAGCAGACCCCGGCTTCGGCAGCTGCCGCAGAAACACAAAGCAGCACATCCGGCAGTACGGAAGCAGTGCCTGATGAAATCAAGGCGGATGGTGAAGAAACCGCCGCAGAAACAGGCACAGGCACAGAAAACAAAAAAGATGACAAAAAAACCGAAACAGCACCGGTGCCCAGGAATGTTGTCTGGCATGTGGAGCCGTCTCTGGTCTTTGATAAAGTATATCCGGTAACCGTAACCACCCCGTATATCGGTTCTTCCGATCCGGAAGAAATGCTGTACGTTGAAGACAAACTCATCAATTGTGTCACCGGTTATCCGCAGGACTGGACCGGAATGGGGTATACAAACGATGCGGTTGTCGGTGTGGTCAACGGTATGGATGGCATCTGGGATTACCAGGGCAACGCTCTGTATGATCCGGTTGTGCAGGATACAACTTCCATTATGATCCGGCGGTATGACTCTGACCGGCATGACATTCAGTACAATCCGAGTCCCCTGCAGGGAGGTCCCGGTTATTACTACAATTCATACGGTCCCAATGGATCGGGATACATGTACTTCTCCAAAGATTTCAGAAGTGCATATGCCTTTACTGATATTCAGGGATACGGAGGCATGGTGATACCGACAAAGAAACCCGCTGTTCAGAACGGTGTTGTCGGCAATATGATCTTCAGCGATATGGACAGTTCCTACGTGCGTTTTGAAGCAGACAATGATCCTTCCATACACCGGGAAGAACTGAATGTACTGCCTCTGATTGACGGCGGCGGTACAACGATCGGATATGCTGTTGTGGACCGTGCAGGCAGTGTCCGCTTCAGCCATACAAATCTGATTTCTTCCGTGGAAAACTATCCGGATATCATCAACGGCTTCCTGGTGGAGACACAGAACAATACCGTATTCGCAGTAATAAATGCGGAAACAGGGGATGCAATTACGGATTTCATCTATGAGGATTATCTGTTCTTTGAAGACGGATATATGCCGGTGAAGAGAAACGGCAAATGGGGCTTCATCGACGAAACAGGCAAAGAAGTAACTGACTTTATCTTCGATGATGTCTCCTCACTGTACAACGGACTTGTATATGTAAGTCAGAACGGAACATACGGTGTACTGGATCTGAAGCAGACTCTGGCCAACGGTACGCCGGTGACAATGGACAGCTGCTACGGTGCCGGTGTTTCTGTAACACAGGCGGCGGAAGAACCCGCACAGGAAAAGCATGCGACTGTGACCATCAATGTAGATAAGCTGAACATCCGGACAGCACCGAGCACCAGTGCGGATAAGAGCATGTCCGGACAGGTCAATGCCGGACAGACGTATACTGTGTATGAACAGACGGAAGCGGAAGGCTATACATGGTACAGAATCGGTGCAAATATGTGGATTGCCAGCAAGGATGACTGGACAACCTACAGCGGAAACTGATGCATGTCATATCCGGCTGCAGTACGGGAATAGAGGACGATGTCGGATGAAAGCAATAGCAGCAGCTGACTGCAGATGGGCAATCGGAAACAAAGGAAATCTGCTCGTGCATATACCGGAGGATCTTGAGAACTTCCGGGCTTTGACGGCAGGGAAAACGGTTGTGTACGGACGCAAGACGATGGAGACCTTTCCGGGCGGGAAACCGCTGCAGGGAAGACACAATATCATTCTTACCCGCAATCCCCGGTTTGAAGCAGAGAACGCCGTCATTGTGCACAGCATTGATGAGCTGCTTCGTATACTTCCGGAGAATACCGATGACGTATGGGTGATCGGCGGCGGTATGGTGTACAGTGAACTGCTGCCGTACTGCGATACAGCGGTTATCACACGGGTGGAAGCGGAATTTGCGGCGGATGCGTGGTTCCCTGATCTCGACAGCAGTCCGGAATGGCAGTGCACAGAGCGCGGTGAAAACCGGATGTATGAAGGTCTGGTTTATCATTATGACATCTATGAAAGAAGCGAACAGCACCGGTAAACGGTGCTGTTATTGGTTATTGACGCTGTCTTCTGAGGGCAGTGAGTCTGTGCATGATGTTACTGCCGCCTTCACCGAAATACTGCATCAGTTCACGGTACGCAGCGTACAGCTGATCGTATGCTTCACTCTGCTCAGCTTGCGGCATATATACAGATTTGGGTTTACTGCCGAGCTTTTCGGCTATTTCGTTCAGACTGCTGAAGCCGCTGACTTCAGGAGAAGCTGCGGCAATGCCAAGGAAGGCAGCACCGGTGGCACAGGCCTGCGGATTGTCTGATACGTATACGGGCAGATGCAGAACATCCGCGTAGATCTGCGGAATCAGTGTATTCCTGGCCGGGATGCCTCCGCTCAGGATGACTTTGTTTACAGTGACTTTGCTCTGTCTGAATTCATCAATGATCGTGCGTGTACCGTAGGCGGTTGCTTCAAGAAGGGCAAGGTATATATCTTCCGGTCTGCTCAGCGGTGTCAGGCCTATGATCATCCCGTTCAGATCAAAATCCATCAGAGGTGTGCGCACACCGTTGAACCAGTCCAGGGCAAGCAGTCCGCTTGCGCCGGCTCTGTATCCGGCAAGCTTTCCGGTGAGCAGGTCATGGTGGCTGATGCCGCGCTGTTCTGCTTCTTTGATGTATGTTTCATTCATGCAGATTAATGCGGCCCAGGCAAACAGATCACCGACACAGGGCTGTCCGGCCTCAATGCCGTAATAGCCCGGCAGGATACCGTCTTTGACAATACCCTGGATACCGCGGATTTCCGCATTGCTTTCACTCAGCAGCATATGACAGGACGATGTGCCCATGATGATCATCAGTTCTCCGGGTGTGCAGATGCCGCAGCCGGGAACCGAACTGTGCGCATCAATCAGCGGTGAAGCAACCGGTGTCCCCGGGAGAAGACCCAACCATGCGGCTGCTTCTTCACACAGTCCGCCTGCGCTGGTGCCTGCAGGGAGAAGGGTCTTGGGATATTTGTCCGTCATGAATGACTGCAGCCTCGGATCAACTGCCGCAAAGAACGATTCATCCGGGAAACCGCCGTCGTGATACGGCATCTTGTATCCGGCCCCGCATAATGAAGCACAGGCATTGCCGGTCAGGATCCATACCAGCCAGTCCATCGCTTCCATGAAGTACTGTGCTCTGCTGTATACCTCCGGTGCACAGTGCAGGGTTTCCAGCACTTTCGGCAGCACCCATTCCGAAGAAACCTTGCCGCCATGGGAAGAGAGCCATGCGGCGTTTGTTTCCTTTGCGGCTTTATCAATCTGCGCAGCTTCTTTCTCGGCCCCGTGGTGTTTCCAGAGTTTGACATATGCATGCGGTTCGGAGGCGAATTCCGGATATGCACAGAGAGGGGTTTTACTGCTGTCTGCACACATAACGGTCGCCGATGTAAAGTCAATGCCGATGCCGATAATGTCTTCGGGTTTTACACCGTCTGTATGCATGACTGCATGTATAGTCTCCTGCATCGCTTCCGTGTAGTCGGAAGGCACCTGCAGGGCATATCCCGGCGGCAGCGGTGTACCGTCCGGCAATGCTCTGTCCAGAACACCGTGGGGATAAACATACACTGCCTGCGCTTTTATTTTTCCGTCAGCTGCATCAAGCAGCACAGCCCGTGCGGACAGTGTGCCGAAATCCAGCCCGATTGCATATCTGCTCATATATTTCTGCTCAGTTCTTCTTCGAACTCATCTGCATAATCTGCGTATTTTTCGGAAAGACCGAGATCCCACAGCATCTGCAGCATTGTATATCTGTCACGTACTTCCTTTGCACAGAGAACCGTTTCTCTGACCCATGCCTGCGGGAAGCCGAGTTCCTTGACCGATACCGGTGCATCACAGGCTTTGAGAAGTGAGATCATCTCATCGGCACTCGGAAGTTCGGTATCAATGAGACGGCAGATTTCCGGCCAGTTTTCCTTCATGGCATCGAGACGTCTGTTTCTTCCGGAGAGATCATTTTTACCAGCTTTTTCTTCAAGCGCCAGAATACCATCGGCTGCCTGGGTGTAGTTGGTGCGGATCATCTGTTCCCATGCGGCTTTGTCAAACGGTCTTTCCTTAAGCGCATCAAAGTCAGGCTGTTCTTTTGCGAGCATGTGGTACAGCTTGACTGTCAGCACTTCACCGGCACCGACCTGGGCACCGTGCAGAGCCGGGAACATACCGGACAGGAAGGCTTTCATCTCCCAGTAATGGGACATGTGATGTTCACAGCCTGAGGCAGGGCGTGAATTGCCCGCAAAGGCCATTGCAATACCTGTCATGACCAGGGCTTCGGTAAGAGAACGGATGGCCTCGGGATCACGCTGTTCAACCTTGCCGCTCAGCGCAAGTTCACGCACGGCTTTCAGGGATGTTTCCGCCATTTCAGCCGTTTCCCTGCAGTAGTATTCTCCGTTGAGAATGTGCGCAATCTTCCAGTCCAGCAGACAGGTATATTTGCCGAGGGTATCGCCGAGTCCTGCCGCAATCAGCTTCATCGGTGCTTTTGTCAGTACATTGAGGTCTCCGGCAACTGCCACGGGACTGTGCGCATTCTCAGTGACTTTCATATGATTCAGAATCAGGGCTGCACCTTCGGAGACAAAGCCGTCCATGGACGGTGCAGTCGCCGCCAGCATGCACTGCAGACCGAGCTTGTAACTGACATATTTGCACAGGTCATTGATGGAACCGCCGCCAATGCCCAGCAGAAGGTCTGTTCCTTCCGGAAGGGTGGTAAAGATTCTGCCGATGGCTCTTTCATCGGGAACCGGTTCCTCTTCTTCAAAGACCAGCACTTCAAAATGAATTCCTGCTTCACGAAGCAGACGGGCGGTTTCTTCTCCGGCAGCTTTCCATGTATTCGGGTCGGCAATCATGTATACATTTGAAAAACCGTAATCTTTGATATATCCGGGAATACGTTTCAAAGCGCCTTCTTCGATATCAACTGCTTTGACTGCACAGAAATGTTCTTTCCCGCAGGAGCACGGGATTCTTTTATTCAGATATGCATTCAGGTTCATATATGATCCGCCTTTCTTGGATACAGCATTCACCGGTATTATAGCAAAGCAGAAGACAACGCAGACACAGCATATTGCACGGAGTAAAAAAACAGGGTATTGTCCTGTTATACGGAGGCTGCATATGAAGGAATTTGAAACAAAAGACTATAAAGTATTTGATATGTTCAATAACCAATGGGCACTCGTGACCGCAGGTGATATCACACATTACAATACATGCACGATTGCGTGGGGAAGTCTCGGCACGATCTGGGGAGGACCCGGCAGAGGACGCTCCATCGTAACCGTATATGTAAATCCCGACCGGTATACCTGGGAGTTCCTGAAAAACAGCGATACATTTACGGTTGAATTCTTTCCGGAACAGTACCATCAGGCACTTGGGTATCTCGGCTCACGGTCAGGCCGTGATGAAGATAAGGTGGCTGCGGTCGGTTTTACACCGAAGGAAGTGTCCGGAGGCGTTACGTTTGAGGAAGCAAATCTGACCTTTGTATGTCACAAACTGTATGCCGGTGAATTCCGGAGAGAAGGTCTCGCCGATGAGATCAATAACGGTATATACAAGACCTGGCATCCGCACTGGATGTTTGTCGGTGAAATCACCGCGGTGGAGGATCTGCGGTAAAAAGAGTTTTGCCTTGTCAGGGATAATGAAAGGAGCAGACGCTGCATTGCGCAGAATCTGCTCCTTTTTATCAGTTCTTTCCGTTGTACTGCAGACACAGCATGGTCAGGTCGTCATGCTGTTCCGCACCGGCCGCAAACTCATCCGCATCCGCACGTTCACGTTTCAGAATTTCTTCCGGTCCGGCATCTCCCAGTGTATTGAGATGACTCAGAATCCGTTCCGTACCGAGGAATGCTTTTTCCGTATTCTCCGTTTCCGGCAGGCCGTCCGTATACAGGAACAGGCGGTCACCCAGAAGCAGCTGCATGGTGTAATCGGTATACTGGATATCCTCCATACCGCCGACCACAAAGCCGTGCTTGTCCTTGATCATCTCCCATGGTTGACCTTTGCGGGAAAGCATCGGATAC
This sequence comes from Solobacterium sp., assembly GCA_017459725.1. Taxonomy (GTDB): domain Bacteria; phylum Bacillota_I; class Bacilli_A; order Erysipelotrichales; family Erysipelotrichaceae; genus Bulleidia. The sequence continues at coordinate 8,851 of JAFUCL010000037.1, forward strand.
TCATGTCCGGCATTGGCACAGATCATTTCACCGGTGCTGATATTCAGAATACCCATCCACACGGTGACGAACATCTTCACACTGTTGTTCTCACAGATCTGGTTGTTGACGGCAGCGAGGATTTCGGAAGGGGTGCGTCCTGTCTGCATTCTTGTGCGGATCAGAATCATGACCGACATCATGAACAGCGCTGCCGGGATTCCCTTGCCGGATACATCCGCAATGACGATTGCCATGTGGTCATCATCCGTCTTGAAGAAGTCATAGAAGTCACCGCCGACTTCCCTGGCAGGATCCATGGCTGCAAACATCGAGAACTCCGGGTTATCCGGGAATACCTTCAGCAGCATAGCCGACTGGATTTCTCCGGCCAGCGACATCTCCGCCGCATTCCTGGTTTTCTCCTCCGTCAGTTTTGTCAGATCTTCGGTGTAATCCACAATTCTTGTCTGCATCCTGCGGATTGCCTGGTAGAGGTCTTCAATCTCATCATTGGATTTGATCTCGGCTTTGATGACGGCCTCTCTTGTATAACTGCTTTCGTCTTCACCGAATGCCGTGGCACCTTCGGTCAGTGTTTTCAGGGGCTGAATGGCGATCCGGCGGATCAGCCACAGATTGATCAGAATGAATATCACGATCAGAATGAGCACGAAGGCAATGCAGCGGAACAGGAACTCGTAACTGCTGCGTACGACCTGGTTCATATCAATGTCCACCCCTGCCAGAGCAACAGCCTGTCCGTCTCTGAGAATCGGTTCATAGGCGGAGCACAGCCAGTCAGTGCCGTTGTGGTAAACCACGGCAGGCACACGCTCGTTATCACCGTAACCGGCAAATTCAGGCAGCTGCTCTTCCACGGTTCCGATTGCTATAACCCCGAACTCTTCAACAATGAGGTTATAAGTGACCCCGTCCTTCATGTACTGCACATAGGTATCGACAGTGGAACTGCCGTCCGAAGCAATTGCCAGTATTCTTGTAAGATCCTGGAAATCACCATACAGCGAAAGGATTTCGTGTCTGTCTTCGGGCAGCTCGGAACCGAACGATGTTTCCGATATATCCGTGCCTACATAGTAAAAGCCCGGTTTGTTTTTCATCCAGTCGATCAGGATGTTCTCATCGCCGGCTGCTTCCGCTTTCGCACGTACTTCCTGGAATTCCGGGTTTTCGGCAAGCTCACGGAAGAACGTAATCATATATCCCGGCATCATTTCGGCACCGCGGCGGGCGGTTACTTCGGCATCTCTGTAGTATGCTTCACGGATGCGCTGATCCTGAACAACATAGCTGACTCCGAGCAGGGCTGCGGCGGTCAGCAGAATCATACAGACAGTTACCAGATTCAGTTTTAAGGCCAGCGGAAACCGGCGTTTTTTCGTGGGTTTGGTTTCAGTCATGTGTTTTTCCTTTTACGGGGATTGGTCTAAACAATCGTTACGGATACAATGCCGCTGATGTCTTCCAGCAGCACGGGCAGGTTTTCGTGTCCAAGACCCGGACCGCGTACATGCAGCATTGCATATGTACCGTCATCGGTGTCATCATGCTCGATCTGCAGACTGACAAGCGATATGTTCATATCATTGATCAGCCGTACGGCTTTATCAAGGGCAGGTTTGTTCTCGTAGGAGATACGCAGAACAACCTCCGGATACAGTTTGATTTTCGGCGCAAGTCCGGCCAGGCTTGTTTCAATGACAAGAATCAGTATACCCGCAATCACACCGCCTTCATAGAACCCGGAACCGATGGCAAGTCCGGCAACCACAGTCGCCCACAGTCCTGCCGCCGTTGTCAGTCCCTTGATGGCATTGTGCGGTGTTTTGATGATGGTACCGGCACCGAGGAAACCCATACCGGCAATGACGGATGAACCGATACGTGAAAGATCGGAAGGGATTCTCATATACAGGTAAATATAGTGACCGATAATGCCGGAGGCAGCCGCTGCAATGGCAACCAGTATATGTGTGCGCAGACCGGCAGGTTTGTTTCTGACAGATCGTTCAAGACCGATCACACCGCCGACAAGAATCGTCAGGGCAAATCTGAGCAGGACCGACAGTACAGATAACTGACGCAGCGGATCAAGAAAATGCAGCATATCCGTTATCTCCTTCTAGAACATGAGTTCTTTGACAAGACGCACACACGGAAGTTCTGCGATGCTTGTCATCATATCTGTATGCGATGCGTTTTCCTGAGGCAGCCTGACCGCAATCACAGCGCCGGGCCAGGTGTCACCGGAATGTTTGGAATGTTCTATATCCACTTCGAAGACGGTCGCATTCCGCTCACGGAAGTGTTCCGTCACTGTAGAAAGGTCTTCAATCGCATTGAACTCCACATATACCGTGAAGTTGCGGGCTGCCCGTTTGAAGCGCTTCTCAACCGGATACAGCGTATCAATGCCGAAGTAAAGAGCAGCCAGAATCAGAGCAACCAGGGGATACAGACCCGCACCGGCCGCCAGACCCATTGTCGTTGAAGCAAACAGACCGATGGCAGTGGTGAGACCGTCGATCCGTTGGTGTTCGGAGGCGATAATCGTGCCGGCCGCAAGAAAACCGATGCCGCTGATCACGCTTGATGCATAACGCGCACCGTCATACTTCATGCCGACTGCCGCCACGGCATCACTCCAGCCGGTCATCAGCATCTCATAATCGTAGCTGCCCATCAGCATCGTCAGCGCCGAAGCCATGCTTATAAGCATGTATGTTCTAAGACCTGCCGCCCGGTTCCGTTTGGATCTGCCGTAACCGATGATGCCGCCTGCAGCAGCCGCAGTTAACAGGCGCAGCACAACCGCAGTCAATTCAATACTGTGTATCTGGGGCATAAACTGCTCCTCCGTTTATATATAAAGAATAGTACAAAAGAGACCCGAACGCATCAGAAGGAAACAGCACGCACATTCCGTCTGCCGGTACTGAAAAAAATTCAGTACGTAAAAAGAAAACCGCGAATGAAAAACTAACTTCCGGTTAGGATAAAATTTGGGAAAAGCGGAAATCAGTATTAATCGAGTAGGAGGGAGTGATTAGCTCCCGTCCTCTCACAGCACCGTGCGTACGGGTCCGTACACGGCGCTTCCAATACTTAGAACATAAACTGCAGTTGAACCGGATAAGAATGAATACGCTCGTAGGCTTTGATCAA